>NZ_JBEZHM010000003.1:0-256522 GCF_040650575.1 Streptomyces sp. NPDC048659
CCACCCGAGCCCGCACCCCGCGCCGACCCCCCGGCTCACTCCGGACCGCACACACCCGCCGCATCCCGGCCCATGGCCACGGACCCGTCGGAGCGGGCGGCGGCGGATCCGCCGAGACCACCACCACCAACACCGACGACGGCTCCGTCTTCGGTGTCGGATCCGCCCTCGCGGCGGGCCTCGCGGGCACCGCCGGACTGATCCTCATCCGCCGCGCGCGCCGCCGCAACGATGGCGCCGCGTAGGTCCCCCTCCCCGCGCAGGACGGTTTCCCCCGGCCGGGCTCCCGCCGCCGCAGTGAGCGAGCGGAGCCCGCGCCGGAGCCACCCGCGCGGTCCGGCCTCGCGCAGGCCCGGCGCCCGCCGGCAGCGCAGGCTGCGCAGACTCGCCCGCACCGTCGCCGTGACCCTCACCCTGGTGATCGGCGGCGTCTGGTGGGCCCAGGACGGCGAACCGGAAGGCCCGGCGCTCGCCGCCGGGCCCGCCGCGCACGGCGTGGCGGCGCCGGTCGCGGCCCCGGAGGCTCCCGGGGCGAAGGGTGCCGCCCACACCGCGGCCCGGGCCACGGCCAAGCCACAGCCCCCACCCGCACCACTCGGAAGATCCCGCCCCACCACCCTCGGCGTCCCCGCCATCACCATCGAGGCCCCCGTCGTCGGGGTGGGCCTCGACCGGGTCGGCGGACTCGGCGTCCCGCCGGTCGACAACCCCCGGCTCGTCGGCTGGTACGCGGGGGGCCCCACCCCCGGCGAACGCGGCACCGCGGTCATCGTCGGCCACCGTGACACCCGCACCGGACCGGCGATCTTCCTCAACCTCAACTCGCTCACCCCCGGCAACACCGTCCGGATCGCCCGGGCGGACGGCCGCGTCGCCGTCTTCACCGTCGACCGGGTCCGCACGTACGCCAAGACCGCCTTCCCCGACAAGGAGGTCTACGGCACCACGGGCCGCCCCGAACTGCGCCTGCTCACCTGCGGCGGAACCTTCGACCGCAAGGGCGGCTACGAGTCGAACATCGTGGTCTTCGCCCACCTCACGGGCGTCGACCGGGCGATCTGACCCACGGGCGATCTGACCCACGGGGCCGCCCGCCACGGCCCCGTCTGCCCCTCCTGCCGCACCTGGCCCGGCGGGCCCACGCCACCCGGCGCGGGCCCGCCGGGCGTCGGCGGTTCCCGCGTCGCCGGCCTAGGGCCTGTCGTCAAAATCCCGTCGTCGCCCGGAGGGCGGCCTCGCGGCGTCAGGTGCGTGCTCTCGGCGTGCCGGGCGCACGCCCTCGTACTGGACGTACTCGGGCTTGTGCCCGGTGCGGCGAGAGTGCGTGCATGGCGTCGCGAGGCAGACGGGAGTTTGACGACAGGCCCTAGCCAGCTGCCAGCCGTCCGTCGCCCGCCGTGGCGAGAAATCGCCAAGCCCTTCCGTCCCCGCGAGCCCGCCGCGCAAGATGATCGAGGAGTCGGAAGGTGCCCGCGTCCGAGGCGCGGAGACCGTCCGGCACCGGCATCACGGGCCGTTCCGCAGTCAGTTCGCCGAGCGTCCCCGCCGTCGCCCGGAACAGCCTGGTCCCGTCCCTCCTCGGGACCGCGCCCCGCCGCCGGGCGCGTCCGGCCCAAGGACGGCAGCGGGGCGGCCGGTTCGGGATCCTCCGGTCCCGCCCCGGGTCCGCTCCGTGGCCGGCCGGTCCACCGGCCAGCCGTCCAGGGCCTCGGCGCACGCCCCGCCGCCCGCCCGGGTGCCCCGCCCGTGCACCTTCTCCGCGCTCCCCGCGTACCCCCGCGTCCCGCCATGCGGCTCGTCGGCCACCGTCCACGCGCTCCCGCCCCGCCGCCGACGGTCCCTCTCGCGCGCCCTGGCAAGGGGGGAACCCCCAGACCCCGCCCGCCACCCCTGTGCGGGGGCCCGTGGACAGCGGGAGAGGCGGAGGGCGAGGATCGGTGGGCGGGGAACGGGGGCGTCGTCGGTGGGCGGGGGAGCCTGGCGCCCGAAAACTAACAGCGCTAGTTTGGGGTCGGCCGTGTGCGCGAGCGCGCCGCCCCGACGCAGGACGCCCGACGCAGGAGGAGACAGCGGATGAAGGCCCACGACGCGATGTACATCGGCGGGGAATGGCGCCCCGCCACCTCCACGGAGACGATCGCCGTGATCGACCCGGCCGACGAGCGGGTCATCGGCCACGTCCCGGCCGGTACCGCCGAGGACGTGGACACAGCCGTCCGGGCCGCCCGCGCCGCCTTCCCCGGCTGGGCCGCCACCCCGCCCGCCGAGCGGGCCGCCGCGATCGGCGCGCTCCGCGACGCGCTCGCCGCCCGCGCCGAGGAGATCGCCGCCACCGTCACCGCCGAGCTCGGTGCCCCGCCGCAGCTCGCCGCCGCCGTGCACGCGGGACTGCCGATCGCCGTCGCCGGTTCGTACGCCGAGCTCGCCGCCACCCACCCCTTCGAGGAGAAGGTCGGCAACTCGACCGTCTACTCCGAGCCGGTCGGCGTCGTCGCCGCGATCACCCCCTGGAACTACCCGCTCCACCAGATCGTCGCCAAGGTCGCCCCCGCCCTCGCGGCGGGCTGCACCGTGGTCCTCAAGCCCGCCGAGGACACCCCGCTCACCGCCCAGCTCTTCGCCGGGGCCGTGCACGCCGCCGGGCTCCCGGCCGGTGTCTTCAACCTGGTCACGGGCCTCGGCGCGGTCGCCGGGCAGGCCCTCGCCGAGCACCCCGGCGTGGACCTCGTCTCCTTCACCGGCTCCACCGCCGTCGGCCGCCGGATCGGCGCCCTCGCGGGCGGCGCGGTCAAGCGCGTCGCGCTCGAACTCGGCGGCAAGTCCGCCAACGTCATCCTGCCGAGCGCAGACCTCGGCAAGGCCGTCGCCGTCGGCGTCGCCAACGTCATGTCCAACTCCGGCCAGACGTGCAGCGCCTGGACCCGGATGCTGGTCCCCGCCGAGCGGTACGAGGAGGCCGTCGCCCTCGCCGCCGAGGCCGTCGCCAAGTACGTCCCCGGCGAGCGCCTCGGCCCCGTCGTCAGCGCCCGGCAGCGCGACCGGGTCCGCGGCTACATCGAGAAGGGCGTCGCCGAGGGCGCCCGGCTCGTCGCGGGCGGCCCCGAGGCCCCGCGCGAGACGGGCTACTACGTGGCCCCGACCGTCTTCGCCGACGTCACCCCCGACATGACCATCGCCCAGGAGGAGATCTTCGGCCCGGTCCTCGCGATCATCCGGTACGCGGACGAGGCCGAGGCGCTCGCCATCGCCAACGGCACCGTGTACGGGCTCGGCGGCGCCGTCTGGGGCGAGCCGGGGGAGGCCGTCGCCTTCGCCCGCCGCATGGAGACCGGGCAGGTCGACATCAACGGCGGCCGGTTCAACCCGCTGGCCCCCTTCGGCGGCTGGAAGCAGTCCGGCGTCGGACGCGAGCTCGGCGCGCACGGGCTCGCCGAGTACCTCCAGACCAAGTCCCTGCAGTTCTGAGCGACGTACCGATCTGAGCGACGTACCGACCCGAGGAGCCCACCCTTGATCCGCGCCGCAGTCCTGCCCGCCGTCGGCTCTCCCCTGGAGATCACCGGCATCGAACTGCCCGAGCCCGGCCCCGGCCAGGTCCGCGTCCGCCTCGCTGCCGCCGGGGTCTGCCACTCCGACCTGTCGCTGTCCAATGGGACGATGCGGGTGCCCGTGCCCGCCGTCCTCGGGCACGAGGGCGCGGGCACGGTCGTCTCCGTCGGCGAAGGCGTCACCCACGTCGCCCCCGGCGACGGCGTCGTCCTCAACTGGGCGCCGTCCTGCGGCACCTGCCACCCCTGCTCGCTCGGCGAGGTCTGGCTCTGCGCGAACGCGCTGACCGGCGCCGCCGCCGTGTACGCCCGCACCCAGGACGGCACCGAGCTGCACCCGGGGCTCAACGTGGCGGCGTTTGCCGAGGAGACCGTGGTCGCCGCGGCCTGCGTGCTGCCCGTCCCGGACGGGATCCCGCTCACCGACGCCGCCCTGCTCGGCTGCGCCGTCCTCACCGGCTGGGGCGCGGTCCACCACTCGGCGCGGGTCCGGCAGGGCGAGACCGTCGCGGTGTTCGGCGTCGGCGGCGTCGGCCTCGCCACCCTCCAGGCCGCCCGGGTCGCCGGCGCGTCCACCATCGTCGCCGTGGACGTGTCGCCCGAGAAGGAAGGGCTGGCCAGGGCCGCCGGGGCCACCGAGTACGTGGTCGCCTCCGACACCACCGTCAAGGAGATCCGGCGGCTGACCGGCGGCCACGGCGCCGACGTGTCCGTCGAGTGCGTCGGCCGCGCGGCCACCATCCGTACCGCCTGGGACGCCACCCGGCGCGGCGGGCGCACCACCGTCGTCGGCATCGGCGGCAAGGAGCAGCAGGTCACCTTCAACGCCCTGGAGCTCTTCCACTGGGGCCGCACCCTCTCCGGCTGCGTCTACGGCAACTCCGACCCGGCCCGGGACCTCCCGGTCCTCGCCGAGCACATCCGGGCCGGCCGCCTCGACCTGGGCGCCCTCGTCACCGAACGCATCACCCTGGAGGGCATCCCGGGCGCCTTCGACAACATGCTCGCGGGCAAGGGCGGCCGGGCCCTGGTCGTCTTCTAGGGCCTGTCGTCACACTCCCGTCGCGAGGCAGACGGGAGTGTGATGACAGGACCTAGGCCCGGGTGCCCGTTCCCGCCGGGGCCGTCGGCGACGGCTTCGGGCGGGAGCGGGAGACCGCCACACCCGCCAGGCACAGCGCGCCGCCCGCCAGGGTGAGCGGTCCTGGCAGCTCGCCCAGGAACGCCCAGGCCAGCAGCACCACCAGGGCGGGCACGGCGTACGTCGTCGCGCCCATCCGGCCGGCGGTGGTGCGGGCCAGGGCGTAGGCCCAGGTGGTGAAGGCGAGGGCGGTCGGGAAGACGCCGAGGTAGACCATGTTGAGGGTGGCGGCCAGCGGCGCCCGCCCCGCCTCCTCGACCAGCCGCCCGGCGAACGGCAGGCAGGCCACCGCGCCGATCAGGCAGCCGAAGGTCGTCACCTGGAGCGCGCTGCCGTGCGCCAGCGCGGGCTTCTGGGCGACGACCCCGCCCGCGTACGCCACGGCCGCCAGCAGGCACAGCGCGACGCCCAGCACCGAGGCGTGCCCCGCGCCGGACATCGAGAGCCCCACCGCCACCGCCCCCGCGAAGGAGACCGCCATCCCCGCGAGCAGCCGGGGCGGCAGCGACTCCTTCAGGACGTACCCGCCGAGCAGGGCGATCAGGATCGGGCCGATGTTCACGACCATCGCCGCCGTGCCCGCGTCGACCTCCTGCTCGCCCCAGTTGAGCACCACCATGTACACCCCGAACCACAGCAGCCCCGACACGGCGATGCCCGGCCAGGCGGCCCTCGGCGGCAGCCCCTCGCGCCGGACCAGCAGGACCGCGCCGAGGACCAGGGAGCCGGCCAGCAGCCGGCCGAGGGCGAGGGCGCCGGGGGAGTAGGCGGCGCCCGCGCTGCGGATGGAGACGAAGGCGGAGGCCCACAGGACGACGGTGACACCGGCGGCGGCGAGCGCGAGACGGGAGGAGTGCTTCGGCATGGGGCGACCGTACGGCGCGGACCGTTCGGCGTTCACCGCAATATCGCGGCGGGGAGCGCCCGCGCCCCGCCCCCGCTCACCGCAGCGCCGCCGGGTCGACGCCCAGCCGCTCGCGCAGCTCCCGCTCGCCCTCGGGGGTCACCCGCACCGCGCGCTCGGAGCCGATCCGTACGCACCACCCGGCGTCCAGCGCGTACCGGCACAGCTCCGCCCCGGCGAGCCCGGCGAGGTGCGGTCGGCGCTCGGTCCAGTCCAGGCAGCCGCGCGCGAGGGGCCGCCGCCCCTTCGGTACGAGGGGGACGCCGAGCTCCGCGAACCAGGCCAGGCCCCGGTCGGTGAGCGCGAAGCCGGTGTCCTGGCGCAGCAGTCCGCGCGCCGTCAGCGCGTCGGTGAGGGTGGTCCCGAGCCGCCCGGCGAGGTGGTCGTAGCAGGTGCGCCCGCGCGCCATCGCCCGCCCGGCGTTCACCGCCCGCAGCCCGCGCGGCGGTTCGGGCGCGGCGGGCGCGGAGCGGGCGGTCAGCTCCTCGACGAGGTGCGCGACACCCGGGTCGGCGAGCCGCACGTACCGGTGCCTGCCCTGCCGCTCCTCGGCGAGCACCCCGCCCGCGACGAGCCGGCCCAGGTGCCCGCTGGCGGTCGAGGGCGCCACCCGCGCGTGCCGGGCCAGCTCCCCGGCGGTCCAGGCCCGCCCGTCGAGCAGGGCGAGCAGGAAAGCGGCGCGGGTCTCGTCGGCGAAGAGCGCGGCGAAGGCGGCGAGGTCTCGGGAAGCCATGCCCCCAGCATCGCGCGGGGATGGTTCGGCGGCGGCCGAAGTGTCCGGCCGGGCCGTGGAGCATCCGGTCGCCTGGCCGTCGACGGTCAGGCGGTCAGGCCGTCAGGCGGCCCCGCCGGGCCGCGCCCCGGCGCCCCCCTTGGCGGGCGCGTACGGCGCGTACTGCGTCCCGAGGCCGTCCAGCAGGGCCCGCAGGCCCGTCTCGAACGCGACCCGGTCGACCTTCTCGCGCCGCTCCGCGAGGAGGTGGGCCTGGCCCAGGTGCGGGTAGTCGGCCGGGTCGTAGGCGGTCTCGTCGTCGACGAAGCCGCGGGCGAAGGAGCCGAGGGCGGAGCCGGTGACGAAGTAGCGCATCAGGGCGCCGATGGAGGTGGCCTGGGCCGGTGGCCAGCCCGCCCGGACCATCCCGCCGAAGACGGCGTCGGCGACCCGCAGTCCGGCCGGACGGCGCCCGGGGCCCTGGGCGAGCACGGGCACGATGTGCGGGTGCCCGTCGAGCGCGGCCCGGTAGGAGAGCGCCCAGTCGTGCAGCGCGGTGCGCCAGTCGCGGGGGTCTCCGGGCGCGAACATCGACAGGTCGATCTTGGCGCTGACCGCGTCCGCGACGGCGTCCAGGATCTCGTCCTTGGTCCGGAAGTGGTTGTAGAGGGAGGGGCCGCTCACGCCGAGCTCGGCCGCGAGCCGCCTGGTGGAGAGCGCAGCGAGCCCCTCGGCGTCCACGAGCGCGCCCGCCGTCTCGACGATGCGGTCTCGGCTGAGGAGGGGCTTGCGCGGTCGGGCCATGGCGCACATAGTAGGCCCGGGCCTGAAAACTAGCAGTGGTAATTAAACGGGACGGGGTGGCACGGTGGATCTGGCGCTGAGCGAGGAGCAGGAGGCCGTGCGGCGGCTCGCCGAGGACTTCGTCGCCCGTGAGGTCACCCCGTACGTCGTCGGCTGGGACCGGGCCGAGGAGGTCGACCGTGCGATCGTGAGGAAGCTGGGAGCCGTGGGCTTCCTGGGGCTCACGATCCCGGAGGAGTACGGCGGCTCCGGCGGCGACCACCTGGCCTACTGCCTGGTGACCGAGGAGCTGGGCCGCGGCGACTCCTCCGTGCGCGGCATCGTCTCCGTCTCCCTCGGCCTGGTCGCCAAGACCATCGCCTCCTGGGGCGACGAGGAGCAGAAGCGGACCTGGCTGCCCCGGCTCGCCTCCGGCGACGCGATCGGCTGCTTCGGCCTGACCGAGCCGGGCACTGGCTCCGACGCCGGGAACCTGGCCACCCGCGCGGTCCGCGACGGCGACGCGTACGTGATCGACGGCAGCAAGATGTTCATCACCAACGGCACCTGGGCCGACGTCGTGCTGCTCTTCGCCCGCACCGGCGACGCCCCCGGCCACAAGGGCGTCTCCGCCTTCCTGGTGCCCACCGACACCCCCGGACTCACTCGCCGCGCCATCCACGGCAAGCTCGGGCTGCGCGGCCAGGCCACCGCCGAACTGGTCCTCGACGGGGTCCGGGTCCCGGCGGGCGCCCTGCTCGGCCCCGAGGGCAAGGGCTTCTCGGTCGCCATGTCCGCGCTCGCCAAGGGCCGCATGTCGGTCGCCGCCGGCTGCGTCGGCATCGCCCGGGCGGCGCTCGACGCGGCGGTGCGGTACGCGGGGGAGCGCGAACAGTTCGGCAAGCCCATCGCCTCGTACCAGCTGGTGCAGGAGCTGATCAGCGACATCGCGGTCGACGTGGACGCGGCCCGGCTGCTCACCTGGCGGGTGGCCGACCTGATCGACCGGGGCGAGGAGTTCGCCACGGCCGCCTCGAAGGCCAAGCTGTTCGCCTCGGAGGCGGCCGTCCGCGCGGCGAACAACGCCCTCCAGGTCTACGGCGGCTACGGCTACATCGACGAGTACCCGGTCGGCAAGCTGCTGCGGGACGCCCGCGTGATGACCCTCTACGAGGGCACCAGTCAGATCCAGAAGCTCATCATCGGGCGGGCGCTGACCGGGGTGTCCGCGTTCTGAGTACGGGCGGCGGCCCGCTGAGTATCCGGGCGGATGCCGCCCCGGCCGCCGCCGCCCGATGCTGTCGGACATGAGCGATTACGTGGACAAGCGGCAGCAGCAGAACACCTCCGCCTACTACGTGCAGGCGATCCTCTCCTTCGGTCTCGCGCTCCTGGCGGTGACCGTCGGGATCTACCGGCTGGAGGCCAGCGCCTGGGTGCGCGGCTTCCTCGCCGTCGCGGTCCTCTACCTCACCACCTCCGCCTTCACCCTCGCCAAGGTCGTCCGCGACCGGCAGGAGAGCTGAGTCCCGCGCGGGCCCACGTGCTCTAAGCGCTTGCTCAGCTTCGATGTATGGTGTCGTTCCCGAAGGTCCGACGAGGAGAGTGCGATGAGCGTGGCGGAGGAGACGCCCGGCGGCGAGGACATGCCGTGGGTCGAGGTCACGCCCGAGGCGGCCCGGCGGCTGCTCGTCGCGGCCGTCGAGGCGTTCGCCGAGCGCGGCTACCACGCCACCACCACCCGTGACATCGCCGGCCGGGCCGGGATGAGCCCGGCCGCGCTCTACATCCACTACAAGACCAAGGAAGAGCTGCTCCACCGGATCAGCCGGATCGGGCACGACAAGGCCCTGGAGATCCTCCGGGAGGCCGCCGACGGCCCCGGCACCGCCGCCGAGCGGCTCGCCGACGCCGTGCGCTGCTTCGTGCGCTGGCACGCCGAGCGGCACGCCACCGCCCGGGTCGTCCAGTACGAGCTCGACGCCCTCGGCCCCGAGCACCGCACCGAGATCGTGGGGCTGCGCCGGGAGTCCGAGGCCACCGTGCGGCGGATCATCAACGAGGGCGTGGCGGCGGGGGAGTTCGACGTCCCCGACGTGGCCGGCACCACCGTGGCGGTGCTCTCGCTCTGCATCGACGTCTCGCGCTGGTTCAACACCCAGGGACGCCACACCGCCGACGAGGTCGGCGCGCTCTACGCCGACCTCGTGCTGCGGATGGCCGGGGTCCGGAAGTGACCCCCGGGGCCCGGGGGCGGCGGCCCAGGGGGCCGGGGGCAGCGGTTCAGAAGTAGTAGCGGGAGAGCGACTCGGCGACGCAGACCGGCTTGTCGCCGCCCTCGCGCTCCACCGTCACCACCGCCTTGACCTGTACCCCGCCGCCCGCCTCCGTCACCTCGGCGAGCACGGCGGTGGCCCGCAGCCGCGAGCCCACCGGGACCGGGGCGGGGAAACGCACCTTGTCCGTCCCGTAGTTGAGGCCCATCTTCATCCCCTCGACCCGCATGATCTGCGGCACCAGCACCGGCAGCAGCGAGAGGGTCAGATAGCCGTGCGCGATCGTGCGCCCGAACGGGCCCTCGGCGGCGCGCTCCGGATCCACGTGGATCCACTGGTGGTCGCCCGTCGCGTCGGCGAACTGGTCGATCCGCTTCTGCTCGATCTCCAGCCAGTCGCTGTGGCCCAACTGCTCGCCGACCCCGGCGCGCAGCTCCTCGGCGGAGGTGAAGATCCTCGGCTCGGCCATGTTCCCGCTCCCTGTCGTCCTCGTCCCGATGGCGTCGGCGGCGTCGGAGACGCGACGGACGCCCATGCTGTCTAAGCGCTTGCTCAGCATGTGGGGCGGGCAGTCTCCTGTCAACGGAGCGGCGCCGGGCTCGCGTAGGCTCGACCGGGTGCCGCAGATTCCCGAGAAGATCCACGAACTCACCGTCGGTCAGCTGTCCGCGCGCAGCGGCGCCGCCGTCTCGGCCCTCCACTTCTACGAGTCCAAGGGCCTGATCAGCAGCCGCCGCACCAGCGGCAACCAGCGCCGCTACGGCCGCGACACGCTCCGCCGGGTCGCCTTCATCCGGGCCGCCCAGCGCGTCGGCATCCCGCTCGCGACCGTCCGCGACGCCCTGGCCCGGCTGCCCGAGGAGCGCACCCCCACCCACGAGGACTGGGCCCTGCTCTCGGCCGCCTGGCGGACCGAGCTGGACGAGCGGATCAAGCAGCTCGGCCGGCTGCGCGACCACCTCAGCGACTGCATCGGCTGCGGCTGCCTCTCGCTGAGCAACTGCGTGCTGTCCAACCCCGACGACGTCTTCGGCGAGCGGCTCAGCGGCTCGCGCCTGATGCCCGAGCGCGGGGTCTGACCGGGCGACCGGGCTGACCGGGGTCTGGCCGGGCGACCGGGTGACCGGGGCTGCCGGCTCCGACCGGGGCTGGCGGGGCCTGACCGGGCTCCGGCCGGGACGGTACGAGCGGGGACCCGCCACCCCCGTGGGCGGGCCCCCGCTCGTCTCCTGGACGTGCGGCCCACCCCCGTACCGTGAAGTCGGGGTGCGGCGCGGCGGAATCGTCCTCGGACACTCTGCCTGCCGGGCGGCGCGCCGGGCGACCCGTTTTAGCAGTCCTTACCGGCCTCTTACCCGGCCTCTTGCCCGACCTAGATGCTGACCGGCGTCGCGAGGGCGGCCGACACCAGTTCCGCGTTGGAGCGGGCCGGGCTGCCGTCGGGGAGCAGCAGGGTGTCCTCCAGGCCGATCCGGCCGTCCAGGCCCAGGCGCCGGGCCAGCCTCAGCAGCGGCCACGCGGTCGCCCCGCCGCCGTGCAGCAGGACCGGGCGGGGGTGCGGGGCGCGGGCCAGGGCGGCCAGCAGGGCGCGGGCCGTGGCCTCGGCCGTCGCGGGGGAGGGGTCGGTCACCTCGGCGTGGACGCGCAGCACCCGCCCGGCGAGCGAGGAGCGCAGGAAGCGGGCCGGGCCGTCCGTGCCGGACCGCAGGCACGCCTCGACGGCGACGCCCCGGCCGAGCAGGGCACCGGCGAGGGCCTCGGCCCCCGGTTCGTGCCAGTTGACGCAGGCGTGGTCGGGCAGTGCCGTCCAGGCGCGGACGCGGGCGAGCCGGCGCACCGGGTCGGCCTCCGAGCGGACCCCGGTCGTCACGCTCACCGGCACGTCCACGGCCGCGCGGATCGCGGCGAGCGTGTCGGCGAGGACCCGCGGCGAGAGCGTGTCGCTGCCGCAGGGCGTCTTGGGGTGTACGTGCACGTCGTCGGCGCCCGCGGCGACCGCGGCCGCCGCCGCCTCGGCCATCGCGTCCGGGGACATCGGCACGGCCGCCGAATCCCCGGGCCCGCGGCCCCCGTTGAGACAGACCTGGAGCATCACGCCACCGACGCCAGGCGCGGCAGCGCGTCCCCACGGGTGCGGGCGAGGGCCCGGGGCGTGAGGACGGCGCGCGGTATGAGCACCCCGCAGTCCTCGCACACGGGACCGAACCAGGGCTCGTCCGCGAGCTCTGCGCGCCACTCGATGCGCGGCCCCGCGCACACCGGGCAGTGGTCGCCCGGACCCCGCTTCAGGGCCTCCACCAGCCGCCCCACCACCTCGGGCAGCGGCTCGCGCGGATGCACGGCGGGGTCGTCGCAGCGGGCCACCCCGTTGCCGCCCCAGATGCGGCGGTGCCACTCGTCGAGCGCGCCCGGCCGGCGCAGCCCGCCGTGCTTCTCGCGCCGCCTGCGCGCGGCGAACTCCTCCTCGTACGCGAGCCACACGGCCCGCGCCTCCTCCAACTCGTCCAGGGCGGCCACCAGCCGCCCCGGATCGGCTTCCCGGTCCTCCGGGCCGAAGCCGTGGCTCCGGCACAGGTGATCCCAAGTCGCCCGGTGACCATAGGGCGCGAACCGCTCAAGGCACTTGCGCAGCGAATACCGCCGCAAGGCCGTGTCGCTCCCTGGATCACGGACCTGTCTCGCGAGACTCCGGAACCCGGCCATCGTCTGCCCCACCTCCGTCGCTGGCACTTCGGCGATATGAGAGGGACGAACGGGAGGCGTCTCGTGTTCCATCGAAAATCGGATGGGAGCCATCAGCGGGCCCCCGGAGGCCGGAAAAGCACCCCCGCGCGGGACGCGGATCCGTGCCTCAGCCGCCGAACCGCCCCGCCTTCGCCACCACCCGGGCCAGCTCCGGGTGGCAGACGTCGCTGTGCTCCGAGACCACCTCGGCCGCGTCGACGCTGACACATCCGGAGCCCGGCACTCCGTCCCGGAGGGCCGCGCCCAGGGTGCGGGCGGCCGTGCCGGGAACGGCCTGAATGCCGTCGTAGCCGACCGCCCCCCAGCGCCGTTCGTCCTGCCCGAGGAGCCCGTCGTCGTCGCGCGAGAGCCGGGAGGCGAGCGGGTAGAACACCCGCAGCGCGGTGTCGTGCCGGGAGTGGCAGGCCACCAGGGGCCCGTCGATCCGGCGCTGGAGGTCCGGCAGCGAGCCGTGCCGCCCCGGGGCGTGCGGCAGCCGCGCGGCGAACGCGTAGTGGGAGAAGGCGCCCTGGAGCAGCGTCACCGACTTCACGGTGCGGGTGCCGTCGGGCAGCCCGAGCAGGGCGTGCGCCATCAGCCGGCCGCCGAAGCTGTGCCCGGCGAGGTGGACGCGCAGCCCGGGCGCCGCGTCCGCGAGCTCGCCGAGCACCGGGCCGAGCCCCCGGGCGCCGACCACGCCCGCGCGGCGCTTCATCGTGTAGTACGTGGCCTGGCGCAGCGCCTCCTCGGCGCCCTTCCACAGCCGCTTCAGGCGCGCGCCGCCCAGCAGCGCGGGCCCCTCGGCGCCCGGCACCCCGCCGGGCCCGCCCGCGCCGGACGCGTCGACGCCGGGCCCGCCAGCGCCGGGCCCGCCAGCGCCGGGCCCGCCAGCGCCGGGCCCGCCAGCGCCGGGCCCGCCAGCGCCGGGCCCGTCAGCGCCGGGCTCGTCCACGCCGCCCGCGTCGGCGTCAGGCCCGCCCGCGCCGGGCTCGTCCGCGCCGCCCGCGTCGACGCCGGGCCCGCCCCCGCCAGGCCCGCCCCCGCCCGCCCCCTCCGCCTCCCGCGCGGCCGCGAACACGGCGTACGTCGTGAGCGGATCGGCGCGCAGGAAGGCGGGCACCTCCGGGTCGCCGGACGCCGTCAGGCCGGCCCGGTCCGTGTCCGTCAGCTGCCGCAGCAGCGAGCCGAACTCGACGAAGGCCGACTCCCGCGCGGGCGCCGAGCCGACGAGCTCCGCGATCCGCGCCACCACCGCCGTCTTGCCGGGCACGGTCGCCGCGAGCGCCGCGAAGTCGGGGACCGGCTCGTCGGAGAACATCATCGAGGGCCAGACCACCCCCGCGTACCCGAGCCGCACCCCCGGCCCCGTCAGGGCGGGGAAGGGGGCGAAGAAGGCCGCGTAGAAACGGGTGGCCGTGGTGGGGGAGTTGTTCCAGCCGTGCGCGAAGACCAGCAGGTCCGTGCAGCCTTGGCGGGCGAGCCCGGCGAGCCGTGCCGCCTGCCCGGCCGGGCCGTCGGGGCCGTCGCCGTCCTTGTCGAAAACGATCTCGCGGTACGGCCCGACACTCATCTCCGTCATGGCCCGTCCCTCCGCGTCGAGGTGTGCCGCCGGCACCGGGATTCCTTCCCGATTTCTTCCCCCGCGGAGGGACCGGCAGTCGTCAGCGGAGCGATCGGGCCGCCGAGATCTCGGGGAAGTGCAGCACGGCGTCGTACGCGGTCGCCAGCCGCACGTCCGTCACGTCGCCCTCCCAGGGGAAGGCCGTGCCGACGGACCGGGTGGGCCGGGCGACGGCCAGCCAGCGGCGGGCGGCCGGGGTCGCGGTCCGCGCGTCCAGCAGGAACGGCCGGTCCGACACCCGGTCCAGGACGTGCGCGTTGCTGTCGGCGCCCAGCGGGCCGACGCGGAACTCCCGCACCGGCTCGCCCGGTTCCCGCGTGTCGTGCGCGTTGAAGGAGCCGCGCCCGAAGGTGGCCCCGATCGCCACGTAGCCCGCGCCCAGCGCGTCGCGCAGGAAGGCGCCCTGGAGGCGCGGGTACTGGTCGGGCCTGGGTGTCTCGTAGCCGACGTGCCCGTCGTGCGCGGACAGCACCATCCGGTCGCCCGTGCGGCGCTGCCACCAGACCGTGTTCTCGGCCATCGTCCGGTCGCGGTACAGCATCGCCTCCGCCGTCTGCGGCGCGCCGCGCTCGCCGAGCAGGTCGTACGCGTACTCCCGGCCGACCTGCGCGACGGCCCGCGCGTGCTGCACCGCCCACGCGTGCGCCTCCCGCGCGGCCCGGTCCCGGCCCGCCGGGGGCTGCCGCTCCAGGAGCGCGAGGGCCGCGCCGGTGTCCGCCGCCATGGCCTCCCGCTCGGCGAGCGGCCGGACCAGGTACGCGTCCATCCAGGCGTCCACGGTGCCGGTCGGCCGCGAGGCGCGGTACAGCTCCCGGAAGCGGGGCAGCAGCTCCGGCCGCGCCCTGGCCACATAGCCGGTGACCTCGTCGAAGAGCCCGGGGCCCGCGTAGCCGAGGTCGTTGCCCATGAAGCGCACCGGGTGGTCCGGGTGGCGCTGGTTGTGCCGCCGCATCCAGGTGAACAGGTCCAGGTACTCCTCGGTGTTCCAGAAGGCGTACGCGTCCTGGAACTCGTCCCGCATGATCCGGCGGATGTCGCCCCTGCCCTCGCGCACATAGGCGTCGATCAGCAGCCCGGTGCTCCAGTTGGCCTCCAGGGCGAAGGTGGTGAAGCCCTGGCGCTCCACGAGCTGTTCGAAGATCTCGTGCTTGGCCCGGAAGAACTCGCGGGAGCTGTGCGTGGCCTCGCCGACGCCGACCACCTTCGCGTCGCCGACGATCCGCTCCAGGGCGCGGACGTCGGTCGCGGGGCGGGCGGTGACGGCGAGCGCGCGGGCCGGGTCGGGGGCCGGGGCCGGGCCGGGGCGGGCGGCAGCCGGGGCGGCGGGCGCGAGCAGGCCCACGCAGAGGGCGGCGAGCAGGACGGTCAGGGGGCGGCGGCGCCGTAAGGAGACGTTCAAGGAGACGTTCATGGGCTCCAGCCAACCCGGCGCCGGGCGGGCCGGACATCCGGCCCGCCCCCGGCCCCGGCCGGGGGTCTGCCCCCCCGGCGCCGGGCCCCGGTCAGCGGTAGAGCAGGTACCCCCGCCGCACCGCGCGGAACGCCGCCAGGTCCGTCTCCCAGGCGCCCACGACCTCGTCCGCCGGCGCGCCCGCGTCGATCATCGTGCGCACCCGGTCCGAGCCGGTCAGCTTGTCGATCCAGTGGTCCGGGCGCCACGCGAAACCGCTCCAGCTCCGCCGCGCGGTCACCAGCAGCGCGATCCCGGTGCGCACCGGGTCGAAGGCCGCGCGGTCGTGGACCATCAGCTGGACCCCGCCGGCTGTCTTCCCCTGGAACTTGGAGAAGGTGGGCGCGAAGTACGCCTCGCGGAAGCGCACCCCGGGAAGTCCCAGGGCGTTCGCCGCCGCCGCCCACCGGCCGTCGATCCCCTCCGCGCCGAGCAGTTCGAAGGGGCGGGTGGTGCCGCGTCCCTCGGAGAGGTTGGTGCCCTCGAAGAGGCAGGTGCCGGAGTAGACGAGCGCCGTGTCGGGCGTCGGCATGTTGGGGCTGGGCGGCACCCACGGCAGCCCGGTGGAGTCGAAGAACTCGCCGCGCCGCCAGCCGCTCGCGGTGACCGTTTCCAGCGCCACCGGCTTCGTCAGGAACTCCCCGTTGAAGAGCCGGGCCAGCTCCGCCACCGTCATCCCGTGCGCCTGCGCGATCGGCTCGCGCCCCACGAAGGTCGCGTACGCCCGGTCGAGCACGGGCCCGAGGGCCGCCCGGCCGGTCACCGGGTTGGGCCGGTCCAGGACCACGAGCCGCTTCCCGGCGAGCGAGGCCGCCGCCATGCAGTCGTAGAGCGTCCAGATGTACGTGTAGAAGCGGGCGCCCACGTCCTGGATGTCGAAGACGACGGTGTCGACGCCCGAGGCCGTGAAGACGTCGGCGAGCGCCTGACCGCTCTTCAGGTACGTGTCGTAGACCGGCAGCCCGGTCGCCGGGTCGTCGTACCGTCCCTCCGAGCCGCCGGCCTGGGCGGTGCCCCGGAAGCCGTGCTCGGGGCCGAAGACCGCGACCAGGTCGACCCGCTCGTCGGCGTGCATGACGTCCACGATGTGCCGGGCGTCGGAGGTGATGCCGGTCGGGTTGGTGACGACGCCGACCCGCTGCCCGGCCAGGCGCGCGTAGCCGTCGGCGGCCAGCCGGTCGAAGCCGGTGCGGACCCGGTGGCCCGGGGCTCCCGCGCCCGGCCCGGCGGCGGGACCGGGGGCCGCGTGGGCGGCCGTCGCCCCCGTACCGGCCGCGGCGGCGGCGCCGAGCGCGCCGCCCGCGGCGAGCAGACCACGTCTGGACAGGCTCATGCGGAAACCTCCTTGATCGCCTTCCCTGACATGGGCACGCACGCTAGCGCCCCGCCGGGCCGCGCGGAACGAGGCGTACCGCCGGAGTCTTCCCGGGCTCCATACCGACCGGTTAGTCTGCGTCCACAGCCGCTACGGAGAGGTGGGCCGCCGATGAGCACGTGGCAGGGCGTCGAGGACGCCGGAGTGGTCGTCACCGGGGCGGGCGGCGGCATCGGCGCCGCCCTCGCCCGCCGGTTCGCCGTCGAGGGGGCCAGGGTCGTCGTCAACGACCTGGACCCGGACCGGGCCAAGGCCGTCGCCGAGGAGATCGGCGCGCTCGCCGTCCCCGGCGACGCCTCCGAGGTCGTCGAAGAGGCCCGCGCGGCGCTCGGCGGCACCGTCGACGTGTGGTGCGCCAACGCCGGACTCCCCTCGCCCGGCGACGCCTTCGCCGACGAGGAGGTCTGGGCCGCCGCCTGGGACGTCAACGTCATGGCGCACGTCCGCGCGGCCCGCGCGCTGCTGCCCGACTGGCTGGAGCGCGGCCGAGGCCGCTTCGTCTCGACCGTCTCCGCCGCCGGACTGCTCACCATGATCGGCGCGGCCCCGTACAGCGTCTCCAAGCACGGCGCGTACGCCTTCGCCGAATGGCTCTCGCTCACCTACCGCCACCGGGGCCTCGACGTCCACGCGATCTGCCCGCAGGGCGTCCGTACGGACATGCTCACCGCCTCCGGGACGGCCGGCGACCTCGTCCTCGCCCCGACCGCCATCGAGCCCGAGGACGTCGCCGACGCCCTCTTCGACGCCATGGCCGCCGGCCGCTTCCTCGTCCTGCCCCACCCCGAGGTGAGCGGCTTCTACGGGGCCAGGGCCACCGAGCCCGAGCGCTGGCTGCGCGGCATGAACCGCCTCCAGCGCACCTGGGAAGGGGCGGGCGAGTGACCGGGCCGGAGCGGGACGGCACGGGCGGCCCGGGAAGCGCAGACGCCGTCGGCGGCACGGACACCCCCGGCGCTCCGGACGGCACGGGCCCGGACGCCGCCGGAGGCCCGAAGAGCACAGCCGCCACCGGCGGCGCCCGTACGGGATCGGTCTACGCCGCCAAGCCCTGGCTCGGGCGGCTCAGCGCGGCCCAGCGGGCCCCGATCGACCCGCCGCCCACCGTCCTGCACGCCTTCCGCGCCGCCGCCGCGCGCACCCCGGACCGCCCCGCCCTCGCCTACTTCGACGGCCGGATCGGCTACCGCGAGGCCGACGCCCTCTCCGACTCCGTCGCCGGGCACCTCGCCGCCCGGGGCGTCCGGCGCGGCGACCGGGTCGCCGTCATGCTCCAGAACAGCCCGCACTTCGTCCTCGCCCTCCTCGGCGCCTGGAAGGCGGGCGCCACCGTCGTCCCGCTCAACCCGATGTACAAGGCGGCCGAGGTCGGCCACGCCCTGCGCGACTCCGGCGCCGCCGCCCTGGTCTGCTCCGACCGCGCCTGGGCCGGGTACCTCCGCGACACCGCCGCCGAGGCCGGCGTGCGGATCGCGCTGACCGCCCACGAGCGCGAGTTCCAGACCCGCGACGACCCGCGCGTCCTCGCCTTCGAGCAGGTCCCGGCCGAGGACCTGCACGGGGCCGACGACCTCCTCGCCGCCGCCCGCGCGGGACACCCCGCGCCCGCCGGGCGCGAGCCCGCCACCGACGACATCGCCCTGATCAGCTACACCTCCGGCACCAGCGGCACCCCCAAGGGCGCCCTCAACCTGCACCGGGGCATCGTCCACAACGCCGAACGGCAGCGCACCGGCCACCCCGTCCCCGAGGGCGGCGTCTACTTCGCGCTCGCCCCGCTCTTCCACATCACCGGCCTGGTCTGCGAGCTCGGCGCCTGCTTCGCCAACGCCGGCACCCTCGCCCTCGCCTACCGCTTCGACGCCGGGGTCGTCCTGGACGCCTTCCTGGAGCACCGGCCCGCCTACACCGTCGGCCCCTCCACCGCGTACATGGCGCTCGCCGCCCACCCGGACGCCACCCCGGACCACTTCTCGTCGTTCCTGGTGGTCTCCTCCGGCGGCGCGCCCGTGCCGCCCGCCCTCGTGGAGCGCTTCCGCGCGGGCTTCGGCCCGTACCTGAGCAACGGCTACGGCCTCACCGAGTGCACCGCCCCCTGCGCCGCCGTGCCGCCGCAGTCCGAGGCGCCCGTCGACCCGGTCTCCGGCACCCTCTCCGTCGGCGTCCCCGGCGCCGACACCGTCGTGCGGATCCTCGACGAGGAGGGCGCCGAGGTCCCCTTCGGCGAACACGGCGAGATCGCCGTGCGCGGCCCCCAGGTCGTGCCCGGCTACTGGGGGCTGCCCGAGGCCACCGCCGCCGCCTTCCCCGACGGGGAGCTGCGCACCGGCGACATCGGCTTCATGGACCCGGACGGCTGGCTGTACGTCGTCGACCGCAAGAAGGACATGATCAACGCCTCCGGCTTCAAGGTCTGGCCGCGCGAGGTCGAGGACGTCCTCTACACCCACCCGGCCGTGCGCGAGGCCGCCGTCGTCGGCGTCCCGGACGCGTACCGGGGCGAGACCGTGAAGGCGTACGTGAGCCTGCGGCCCGGCGCCGACGCGGACCCCGCCGAGCTCTCCGCCTACTGTGAGCGGCGGCTCGCCGCGTACAAGTACCCGCGCGAGGTCGAGATCCTGGCGGAGCTCCCCAAGACGACAAGTGGGAAGATCCTCAGGCGGGACCTGCGGTCCCGGAAGTGAACACCGGCACAAGAGCCGGCACGGACGAAAGAAGGCGGAGCATGGCCAAGGCGACGGACGGCAACGGGGTCCCCGTCCCCCAGAGGCTCCTCGCCGCCGCCACCCGGCTCTTCGCGGAGCAGGGCTACGACCGCACCTCCGTCCAGGAGATCGTGGAGGCGGCGGGCGTCACCAAGGGCGCCCTCTACCACTACTTCGGCTCCAAGGAGGACCTCCTCCAGGAGGTCTACTCCCGGGTGCTGCGGCTCCAGCAGGAGCGGCTCGACGCCTTCGCGGGCGCCGACGCCCCGGTGGAGGAGCGGCTGCGGGACGCCGCCGCCGACGTCGTCGTCACCACGATCGACAACCTCGACGACGCCGCGATCTTCTTCCGCTCCATGCACCACCTCAGCCCCGAGAAGAACAAGCAGGTGCGGGCCGAGCGGCGGCGCTACCACGAGCGCTTCCGCGCCCTGATCGAGGAGGGCCAGCAGGCCGGGGTGTTCTCCGGCACGACCCCCGCCGACCTGGTCGTGGACTACCACTTCGGCTCCGTGCACCACCTGTCGACCTGGTACCGCCCCGACGGCCCGCTCACCCCGCAGCAGGTGGCCGACCACCTGGCCGGCCTCCTGCTGCGGTCGCTGCGCCCGTAGCCCGACGGGGAGCCGTCAGAGGTACTTCTTCAGCTCCCGGCGGGCCAGCGAGCGCTGGTGGACCTCGTCGGGGCCGTCCGCCAGCATCAGGGTGCGCGCCCCGGCCCACAGCTCGGCCAGCGGGAAGTCCTGCGAGACCCCGCCCGCGCCGTGCACCTGGACGGCCCGGTCGAGGATGTCGACCACCGCGCGCGGGGTGGCGATCTTGATGGCCTGGATCTCGGTGTGCGCGCCCCGGTTGCCGACGGTGTCCATCAGCCAGGCGGTCTTCAGGACCAGCAGCCGCAGCTGCTCGACCGTGACACGGGCGTCCGCGATCCAGTTCTGCACGACGCCCTGCTGGGCGAGGGCCTTGCCGAAGGCGGTACGGGAGACCGCGCGGCGGCACATCAGCTCGATCGCCCGCTCGGCCATGCCGATGAGCCGCATGCAGTGGTGGATGCGGCCGGGCCCGAGCCGGGCCTGCGCGATGGCGAAACCGCCGCCCTCCTCGCCGATCAGGTTCGCCGCCGGGACCCGGACACCGTGGAAGACCACCTCGGCGTGGCCGCCGTGGGAGTGGTCCTCGTAGCCGTACACCCGCATCGCGCGCCGCACCTCGACCCCGGGGGTGTCGCGCGGCACCAGGATCATCGACTGCTGGCGGCGCGGGTCGGGGCCGTCCGGGTCGGTCTTGCCCATGACGATGAAGACCTTGCAGTCGGGGTTCATCGCCCCGGAGATGTACCACTTGCGCCCGTCGACCACGTACGAGTCGCCGTCCCGCCGGATCCGGGTCTCGATGTTGGTCGCGTCCGAGGACGCCACCTCGGGCTCGGTCATCGCGAACGCCGAGCGGATCTCGCCCGCCAGCAGCGGCTCCAGCCACTGCTTGCGCTGCGCCTCGTCGCCGAACTGGGCCAGCACCTCCATGTTGCCGGTGTCGGGGGCGGCGCAGTTGAGGGCGGTGGGGGCGAGCTGGGGGCTGCGGCCGGTGATCTCGGCGAGCGGCGCGTACTGGAGGTTGGTGAGCCCGGCCCCGTACTCCTCGTCGGGCAAGAACAGATTCCACAGCCCCTGCCGCTTGGCCTCGGCCTTCAGCTCCTCGACGACCGCCGGGGTGTCCCAGGGGGAGGCGAGCAGGGCGCGCTGCTCGTGGGCGACGGCCTCGGCGGGGTACACGTGCTCGTCCATGAAGGCGAGGAGCCTGGCCTGCAGTTCCTCGGTGCGGGCGTCGTACGCGAAGTCCATGGCGGTCAGCCTTCCTGGAGGGTGGTGAGGCCGTGCTCGATGAAGACGGGGACGAGCTCGCCGATCCGGTCGAAGCCGGCCCCGACGGTCTGCCCGAGGGTGTAGCGGTAGTGGATGCCCTCCAGGATCACGGCCAGCTTGAACCAGGCGAAGGCCGTGTACCAGGCGACGGCGGAGGTGTCGCGGCCCGAGCGGGCGGCGTAGCGCTCGATCAGCTCGCCGGGCGCCGGGTGCCCGGCGGCGGACGCGGTGGTCGAGATCGGGGAGTCCGGCAGCTCCATCGGCGCGCTGTACATGACCAGCAGGCCGAGGTCGGTGAGCGGGTCGCCGAGGGTGGACATCTCCCAGTCGAGGACGGCCTTGATGCGGTCGTCGTCGCCGATGAGGACGTTGTCGAGGCGGTAGTCGCCGTGCACGACGGCGGGCGCGGGGGAGGCGGGCAGGGCGCGCCCGAGCGCGGAGTGCAGCTCGTCGATCCCCGGCAGCTCGCGCCCCCGGGAGGCGGCGAGCTGCTTGCCCCAGCGGCGCAGCTGCCGGTCGAGGAAGCCCTCGGGGCGCCCGAAGTCGTCGAGCCCGACGGCGGCGGGGTCCACGGCGTGCAGGTCGACGAGGGTGTCGACGAGCCCGAGGACGGCCTCGCGGGTACGGGCGGGGCCGAGCGGCGCGAGCTCGGCCGCCGAGCGGTACGGGGTGCCCGGCACGAACTCCATGACGTAGAACGGCGCCCCGAGCACCGACTCGTCCTCGCAGAGCGCGACGGTCTCCGGCACGGGCACGGCGGTGCCGCGCAGGGCGCTGATCACCCGGTGCTCGCGCCGCATGTCGTGCGCGGTGGCGAGCACGTGCCCGAGCGGGGGGCGCCGTACGACCCAGTGGCCGGTCCCGTCGGTCACCCGGTAGGTGAGGTTCGACCGGCCGCCCTCGATCAGCCGGGCGGTGAGCGGCCCGGCGAGCAGCCCGGGCCGCTCGCGGTCGAGGAAGCCGCGCAGCCGCCCGGGGTCGAGACCGGGCGGCGGGGAACCGGGCGGCGGGGTGGTGCTCATGCGGGATACCTCCGGGATCGGCGTCGGCATTCATGATGACCGACCAGTCGGTATGTCGTCCAGAGGGGCCCGCGAGGGGGAGGAGGGAAAGCCCGGTCGCCTTCCCGCGCGGGGCGCCCGTTTCCCGTGGGCGCTCCCGCGCGGGAGGCGAATCAGGCGGATCAGGCGAATCAGCCGGGTCAGGTGTGGCAGATGGATCAGGCGTGGCAGGCCACGGGGACGCCGCCGTTCATCGCCGTCATGTCGCCGAAGAGCACGACCGGGTCCAGCGGGTGCCCCTCCGGCAGGCCGTCCAGCTCGGCGTACGCCCGGTGCAGGTTCGCGACCAGCCGCTCGCTCTCGCGCCAGGCGGCGAACTCGCCGAGCTCCGCGTCCCGGGCCGTCTCCAGCGGCGACGCCCCCTTGGCGTGCCCCGCGCGGGCGAGCTCCCCCACCCACAGCAGATAGCGCTCGGTCGCGTCGTACGCGGAGGGGTCGGTGACCGGGCCGTGCCCCGGGACCACGGTGGGCGCGTCCAGCGAGCGCAGCAGGTCCAGCGCCCGCAGCGAGCCGGCCAGGGAGCCCATCGGCACGAACGGGGTGCCGCCCTGGAAGACCAGGTCGCCGGTGAAGACCACGCCCTGGTCGGGGAGATGGACGACCGAGTCGCCGGTGGTGTGGGCCGGACCGGGGTGGAGCACCCGCACCTCGACCTCGCCCACGTACAGCGTGAGCGCGTCCCGGTAGGTGAGTTCGGGCGGCAGGATGTCGACCCGGCCGAAGTCGGTGTCCGGCCACAGCAGATGGAGCTGGTGTCCGGCGGCGAGCTGCTCGGCCCGGCAGTTCGCGTGGCCGACGATCCGCGCCTCGGGCCGGAACACCCTGTTGCCGTAGGTGTGGTCGCCGTGGTGGTGGGTGGTGACGATCGTGCGCGGCGCGGCGAGCCCCGCCGCGCGGACCGCGTCGCGCAGCAGCAGCGCCCGTCGCTCGGTGGCGGCGGTGTCGACGAGCAGCGTCTCGCCGCCGTCGCCGACGAAGCCGGCGTTGTTCAGGCACCAGCCGCCGTCCGGCTGGACGAAGGCGTGGACGCACGGCGCGAGTTCGACCACGTACGGATCGGTGGCAGGCACAGGAATTCCCCCGGATGAGAGCCCGACGACTGGACAGGGGGAAGGGTGCCAGCCGGGCCGCGGGCGGGGGAACCCGGGGCCTGGGGTCCCCGGGTCCCAGGGGTGCTGGTGTGGCTGCGCGTGTGGCTGTGGCCGCCCGCTCAGACCACGATGGCCACCGCGAACGAGGCGAACGCGATCACGCACCCGGCCGCCAGCCAGGCGCCCCGCAGCGGGAGCTCCCTCGGCCGGGCCGCGCCGAGCGTCTGGATCCGGCGGTGCGCCACCGCGAGGAAGCCGATCCAGACCAGCGCCGACAGCCCCGCCGCGAGGAGTCCGGCCGCCGTCACCTCGTCGTGGATGGCCTGCTTCGCCGCGAGCACGGCCACCACGGTGCAGGACAGCGTGGTGCGGCGCCAGGCCAGCCGGGTCCGCTCGGGCTGGAGCCCCGGGTCCCGGAGGTCCGGCCCGCCCCCGGCGCCCGGCCGGGTCACCGGCCGGCCCAGCCGAAGACGACGACCACCACCATCGCGACGGCGACCACCGCCACCGCCAGGCTCAGGACGGCCGGGAAGCGGGAGGCGGGCAGGTCCTCGCCGCGCCGCATGGCCCGCTCGCAGCGGACCCAGTGGTTCACGGCGCGCAGCGCGCACAGCACGCCGGCGGCGAGCAGCGCGAGCGCGAGCCCGACCCGGACGCCCCAGCGCAGGTCGGGCAGGAACTGGTCCACGGCGAAGCCGCCGCCGACCAGTGCGAGCGCGGTCCGGATCCAGGCGAGGAAGGTCCGCTCGTTGGCCAGGGAGAAGCGGTAGTCGGGGGTCTCGCCCTCCTCCCGCAGGCGCTGCGGCGCGAACCACAGCCGCAGGCTCTGTATGAAGTCGCTCACGCGAGCACCCTATCCGTCGGATGATCACACCGCCCGACGGGCGCGGGGCACCCGCCCCGGCCCAGCCCGGACGCGCGCCCCGGCCCAGCCCGGGTGCCCGTCCCGACTCAGCCCGGGTGCCCGCCCCGAATCAGCCCGGGTGCCCGCCCCGAATCAGCCCGTACGTGCCCCCCGGGCTCAGCCCGCCTCCAGCCCCCGCAGCCGCTCGTACGCGGCGAGGCCGTCCGGCACCCACTCCCAGCTGGCGAGCCGCGCCGCCAGCTCCTCCTCCGGCAGGAAGGCGTGCCAGGCCACCTCCTCCGCCTGCGGGCGCACCGGCAGCTCGCAGCGCACCTTGTACACGGCCGACCACCACTTCCCGGCGACACCCCCGGAGTCGTACAGGAAGCGGAACAGCGGCGTCGGCCGGGGCAGCCCGGACACGCCCAGCTCCTCCTCGGCCTCGCGCAGCGCGGCGTCGTCGTACGACTCGCCCGCGCCCACCACGCCGCCGACGAACATGTCGTACAGCGAGGGGAAGACCAGCTTCGTCGGGGTCCTGCGGTGGACGAAGACCCGGCCCTCGGCGTCCCGCACCCGGATGAAGGTGCAGCGATGGATCAGGCCCCGCGCGTACACCTCACCGCGCGGGGCCTGTCCGGTCACCCGGTCGTGCTCGTCGACGACGTCGAGGAGTTCATCGGCAGCGCTCATGGGCCCATGAAACCACCGGCCGGTGAACGGGCCGGCCGGTGGACGGGCCGACCCGCGACTTCACTGCCCCATGACGTACTTCACTGCCCCATGACGTACTTCACGGTCGGGCCGGTCGTCCAGCCGCCGTCCACGGCCAGCTCCGCGCCCGTCACGTACGAGGCGGCGTCCGAGAGCAGGAAGACGACCGCGCCCGCGATCTCGTGCGCCTCGCCGACCCGGCCCATCGGGGTGTTGGGGTACTTGCCCTCGCCCTTCTCGATGCCGACCGAGGCCGTCATCGGGGTGTACGTCATGCCCGGGTGGACCGAGTTGACGCGGATCCGGGAGGTGCCGAGCTCGACCGCGCCGATCTTCGTCAGGCCGCGCACGCCCCACTTGGAGGCGCCGTAGCCGGCGGTCAGCGCGAGGCCCATCAGGCCGGCGGCGGAGGAGATGTTGACGATGGAGCCGCCGCCCGCCTCGCGCATCGCCGGGATCGCGGCCTTCATGCCGATGAAGACGCCGGTCAGGTTGATGTCGAGGACCTTGCGGAAGTGCTCGACGGACTCGGTCTCCAGGAGGGCGCCGGTGGATATGCCCGCGTTGTTCACCAGGCCGTGCAGGCCGCCGAACTCCTCGACGGCGTACGCGACGGCCGCCGCCCAGCCCTCCTCCGAGGTCACGTCGTGGTGCAGGAAGCGGGCGCGCTCGCCGAGCTCGGCGGCGGTGGCCTTGCCCTCCTCGTCGAGCACGTCGGTGATCACGACGTTGGCGCCGGCGGCCACGGCCTGCCGGGCGGCCTCGGCGCCCAGGCCGCGGGCGCCGCCGGTGATGAGCACGGTCTTGCCGGTGAGGTCGTTCATGAGAGTCCCTTCGGGGGGTGGCAGGGGACGACGGGATGGTTCGGGTCGTCCGGGGGTGTCAGACGCTCCGGGGCGGTGCCGCCCCGAGGAGTGCGGTGGTGGTCTCGACGAGGTCGGCGAGGAAGAGCCCCTCGCCGGTCAGCGGCTCGCTGCCGTCCAGGTACTGCCGGGCCCGGTCCGCCATGGCCGCGCCGACCACGGTCAGCGCCAGGTCCAGGCGCTCCAGGCGCAGCGGCCCTGGGAGTCCGGCGGCGGCCAGGCAGCCCTCCAGGCGCTCGATCAGGCGCCAGTAGGCGGTGCCCGCGAGCGTGGGGTGCGGGGTGCGGGTGCGGATGCCGCTCTCGTGGCTGAGCTGCGCGGAGATCCGCAGGCAGCGGCGGCCCCGGTCCTCGCGCAGCTCGGTCGCCTCGGCGGTCACCAGCACGCCGACCAGGGCGTGCGGCTCGTCGGGGCAGGTGTCCAGGAGGGGGGCGAGGACCTGCTCGGTGCGCCGCTGGCGGCCCGCCATGACGGCGTCGAGCAGCCCCGCGCGGGAACCGAAGTGGTACTGCACGGCCGAGGGGTTGCCCTGCCCGGCGAGGCTCACCACGTCCCGCAGCTGGGCGCCGTCGACGCCCTTGGCCGCGAAGACCTCCTCGGCGGCACGGATCAGTTTCTGCCGGGTCTCGGGCCCTGATGTCCTTGCCATGCGATTCATATTAATGCTCAACATTAAAAAACGGGAGGGGGTGGCACTCGTCCCCTGGATCGCGTCGGATCGCTTGGGATCGCTTGGGATCCCGTCGGACCGTTGACTGGATACACCGCTGTATCCAAGATGCGGTCATGTCATCCCATGAGGCGTACGACGCCGACGTCATCGTCATCGGAGCCGGCCTCGCCGGACTGGTCGCCACCGCCGAGCTGGTCGACGCCGGCCGGTCGGTGATCCTGCTCGACCAGGAACCCGAGCGCTCGATCGGCGGCCAGGCCCACTGGTCCTTCGGCGGCCTCTTCCTCGTCGACTCGCCCGAGCAGCGCCGGATGCGCATCCGCGACAGCCACGCCCTCGCCCTCCAGGACTGGCTCGGCACGGCCGGCTTCGACCGCCCCGAGGACGCCTGGCCGCGCCGCTGGGCCGAGGCGTACGTCGACTTCGCCGCGGGCGAGAAGCGGGCCTGGCTGCACGGCCTGGGCGTCCGCTTCTTCCCGGTGGTCGGCTGGGCCGAGCGCGGCGGCTACGACGCCACCGGCCACGGCAACTCCGTACCCCGCTTCCACATCACCTGGGGCACCGGCCCCGGCCTCGTCGCCCCCTTCGAGGCCAAGGTCCGCGACGGCGTCGCCCGCGGCCTGGTCCGCTTCCGCTTCCGCCACCGGGTCACCGGCCTGGCCCGCACGGCCGGCAGCGTCGACACCGTCACCGGCGAGGTCCTGGCCCCCTCCGATGCCCCGCGCGGCACCGCCTCCGGCCGCGAGGCCACGGGGAGCTTCAGCCTGCGCGCCCAAGCGGTGATCGTCACCTCCGGCGGCATCGGCGGCAACCACGACCTGGTCCGCGCGCAGTGGCCCGAGCGCCTCGGCACCCCGCCCGCCCGGCTGCTCTCCGGCGTCCCCGCCCACGTCGACGGCCTCATGCTCGGCATCGCCGAGAAGGCGGGCGCCCACCACGTCAACCGCGACCGGATGTGGCACTACACCGAGGGCATCGAGAACTGGAACCCGATCTGGGCCCGGCACGGCATCCGCATCCTCCCCGGCCCGTCCTCGCTCTGGCTCGACGCCACCGGCAAGCGGCTCCCCGTACCGCTCTTCCCCGGCTTCGACACCCTCGGCACCCTCGAACACATCATGCGCACCGGCCACGACCACACCTGGTTCGTGCTCGACCAGAAGATCATCGGCAAGGAGTTCGCCCTCTCCGGCTCCGAACAGAACCCCGACCTCACCGGCAAGTCCGTCCGCGACGTCATCGGCCGCGCCCGCGCCGACGTGCCCGCCCCCGTGAAGGCGTTCATGGACAAGGGCGCCGACTTCGTCGTCGAGCGGGACCTGGCCGCCCTGGTGCGCGGCATGAACAGGATCACCGGCGAGGACCTGATCGACGAGGCCGAGCTGCGCCGCGAGATCACCGCCCGCGACCGCGAGATCGCCAACCCCTTCACCAAGGACCTCCAGGTCACGGCGATCCGGGGGGCCCGCCGCTACCTGGGCGACCGCCTGATCCGCACGGCCGCCCCGCACCGCCTGCTCGACCCGAAGGCGGGCCCGCTGATCGCCGTACGCCTCAACATCCTCACCCGCAAGTCCCTCGGCGGCCTCCAGACCGACCTCTCCTCCCGCGTCCTCACCCCGACCGGCGAACCGCTCCCCGGTGTGTACGCGGCGGGCGAGGCGGCGGGCTTCGGCGGCGGCGGCGTCCACGGCTACCGCTCCCTCGAAGGCACCTTCCTCGGCGGCTGCCTCTTCTCGGGCCGCGCGGCGGGCCGGGCGGCGGCGGAGGCGGTCGGCTGAATCGCCCCCAACACCCGCCCAGGGCAGGCAGGATGAGCGCGTGACCCGCCGAACGATCCTGCTCACGACCGGCGTCCTGCTCGCCCTGGGCGGCCTCGCGGCCTTCCTCACGCTCCAGGGGCTGGAGGACGCCGACAGGTGGAGCAGCGTGCTCAGCCTCTTCTTCACCGTCGCGGGCTTCCTGCTGACGGCGGGCGGGCTGTTCGCCGCCCGCCCGGCGCAGTCGGCGGACCGGGCGACGGCCGGCGGTTCGATCCACCAGATCAAGGGGGTGGCGGGCGACGTCACCATCGGGACGGCCCCCGCCACCGCACCGCCGTCCGCGGCGACTCCGGCCGCGGGCACCGGGACGGCGGACCAGTCCGCCGTCGGGGCGAGCACGGGCGGCGACCTCACCCAGATCGAAGGGGTCGGCGGCTCCGTACGCATTACCCCGGTCACCCACGCGGCCCCCGACAGCACCCCGTGAGGGGCCTGTGGGGCGGCCGGTGGCGCAAGCGCGGGCAGAACGCCTCGGGCGCCACGGCAGGCCGCGACATCACGCTGATCAACGAGGTCCACGGCTCCGTCTCGATCGTGACGTCGCCACCGCGCATCGACGGCGAGGAGGAGAAGGAGAAGAAGAATCAGGAGAAGAAGGAGGACCGGGCCGTAGCCGCGTACGCCGCCTACGCCGCCCGCGTCCGCCAGCGCTACGGACGCCTGGACCTGGCCGTCCTCACCCCGCTGCGGGACCAGGACGAGCACCCGGCCGTCGAGCTGCGGGACGTGTTCGTGCCCCAGTCCGTACGCGCCGACCCGCCGCCGGTCGAGCTGCCGCAGGAACTCCTGCGCCGCCTCAAGGACGGCACCGAGGCCGACCACCCCGAACTGCCGCCCGGCGTCGAGCGGGAGACCGTCGAACGGGTCCGCCGCGCCTACCGCGAGCGGCCCCCGATGCCCGTCCTCGACGTCCTGGCCGACCCCGCGCTCGACCGGATCGTCGTCCTCGGCAACCCGGGCGCGGGCAAGTCGACCCTGGCCCGCTACCTGGCGCTGGCCCTCACCGCGCCCGAGCCGCCGCCCGAACTCGCCGCCCTCGCGGACCGGCTGCCGATCGTCGTAGAACTGCGCAGCTACGCCCAGGCGGAGTGGCGCGAGCGCGGCTTCGAGGAGTTCCTGGCCCACCAGTACGCGACCGAGGGCCTGTCCCTGCCGCCGGATTTGCTGGCGGACCTCCTGGGCGGCGAGCGGGAGCGGCGGCTCCTGCTCCTCTTCGACGGCCTCGACGAACTCTTCGAGACGGCGGTACGGGACGCGGTCACGCGCCGCATCGCCGCCTTCGCCGCCCGCCACCCCGGCGTCCGCGTCGTGGTCACCTCGCGCGGCTACGGCTACCGGGGGGCCGTGCTGGACGCCGTGGGCTTCACGACGTACATGCTCCAGGACCTCGACCGCGACCAGATCACGGCCTTCACCCGTCAATGGTTCGCCCTCTCCTGCCCCGGGGACCCGGTCCTGGCGGGGAAGCTGACGGAGCGGGTCGCCACGGCGGTGGACGGCTCCCGTTCCGTCGCCGAACTCGCGGGCAACCCGCTGATCCTCACGATCCTCGCCATCATCGGCCGCCGCCGCGAACTGCCCCGCGACCGGGCGAAGGTGTACGAGCAGGCCGTCGCCGTCCTCGTCGAGCACTGGGACCCCGGCAAGTTCCTCAAGGACCGCAAGGTGGAGGAGCACCTCCCGTACCTGGACGCCGAGGACCGGCTGACTCTGCTCCGCCTGGTCGCCCGCCGGATGCAGGAGGGTCACGGCGGCGTGGCCGGGAACCACATCGCGGGCCCGGACCTCATCGAGAGCTTCGAGGGCTACCTGAAGGACCGCTACGAACTCCCGAAGGACCGCGCCGTCACCGCCGCCCGCATCATGCTGGAGCAGTTCCGGGGCCGGAACTTCATCCTCAGCCACTTCGGCGGCGAGGTCTACGGCTTCGTCCACCGCACGTTCCTGGAGTACCTGGCGGCGACGGACATCGCCCGCCGCTTCAGCCACGAGCGCGCGCTGTCGGAGGAGGAACTCCAGGACCTCTTCACCCGCAGGCTGCCCGACCCCGCGTGGGACGAGATCCTGCTCCTGCTGATCGGCCAGATCGACGAGCCGTTCGCGGCCCGGGTACTGGACCGGGTGCTGGCGCCGAGGACGACGAGCCCGAGCCTGCGGACGCACCGCGACACGTCCTTCACCGAAGTAGCCTTCGCGGCCCGCTGCCTGGGCGAGATCCGCCGCGTCGGCCTGCTGGCCCCGCAGAGCGAGCGGATCGTCCGCCGGGTGATCCGCCTGCTGGAGCTGGCCCGGGTGCTCGGCGTCGGGTTCTTCCACCCGTACGACAAGCTCCAGGCGATCGGCCGGGCCCTGGCCGCGCTCGGCGAGGGGTGGCCGGGCCGCCGGATCTACCTGGACTGGTACGAGGAGTGGAGCCGCGAGGACGTCGTCGCGAATCCGCTCGCCATCAACGTGGTGCCCTTCCTCGCCGCGGACATCAGGCTGAGTCTGCTCCGCGCGGGAGGGGAGTCGGCGGAGCGCGCACGCGACGAGGCGATGGAGCGGAGCGTCAGTCCCGTCGCCCGGGTGGCCGCCGCCTACGCGGACGTGGGCCGGGACGCGGACCGGTGGGAGAAGGTGTGTCGCCGCGCGGCGGAGGATCCCGATCCCGCGGTCCGGTCGGCCCTGCTGGGGCTGGCCGGCCGGTCCGACGCCCCGGCCGGGACCGTGCTGGCGATGCTCGACCGGATGCGGGAGGACGAGGACGAGCAGGTGCGCGCGGAGGCGCTGGGGGCACGCCTCGGCCACCTGCTCGCGGAGCCGGACCCCGAGGCGTATCTCGCCGAAGCCCGCCGGGACGACCCGTCCGCACGCGTCGGAGCGCTGCGAGCCGTCAACGACGGAAACGCTGCCGGGCCCGAGATCTGGGCCTGGGTCCGGGAGGCCCTGCGGGATGCTGACGCCGGCGTCCGCACGGCGGCGGTCCGCACGGTCGGCCGGGTCACGGCCGGGCGGAGAGAGGAGGGCATCGCCCTCCTGCACACTCTGATGGAACGGGAAGAGGACGCCGAGGTCCTGGACGCGGCGCTGCACGTGCTGCTCTACGACCTAGGCGTCCGCTCGGACGAGATGCGGCTGCTGCTGCTCGACCGGGCGACCGGACCCTCCCCGGCGGCGCTCCGAGCCCCGGTGGCGCGCAACCTCTCCTATCTGTGGCCGAGCGATCCCGAGGTACGGGCCGCGATGAGGGAGCTGGGGAGGAACGATCCCGCCCCGGAGGTGCGGGTGGCCGTGTTCTCCACGGCGGAGCAGTCCGAGGACGACGAGGATTGGCGGGAACTCCGCCAGGAGGCCATCCGGCACGACCCCGACGCCGGTGTCCGTGAGGCGGCCCTCTCGGCGGTCGGACCGTTCCTCCTGCCGTCGAGGCGGAGCGTCACGTCCGACTGGACGGACCTCCTGCGCGAGGTGGCGGCGGGTGACGAGAGCGGCGACGTGCGGGGGGCGGCGCTGGGTGAGCTGATCCGGCTGGGCTGGACCGGCCCAGCGATCGTCGACTTCGTCCGTCATCGCGCGGTGACGGACGAGCTTCCGGCGGTCCGGGCCTTCGCCCTGTCGACCCTGGCCACGGAGGGCGCCCCCGACCCCCTCACCCTCGCCCACGACCGCCTCACAAACGACGAGGACCCGGCCGTGCGCCTGAGCGCACTCCGGGTCCTGGCCGACGGCGGTCGGGACGATCCGCACGTCCTGGAGCTGGTCCGAGGGGCGGCGGCCGGGGACTCCTCGGCCGAGGTCCGGGACCTCGCCGGCCGGCTGGTCCCGATCCTCGCATCCGGCTTCCGGACCGCCCGCTAGATCACCAAGGACAGCAGCAGCACGCAGACGATGCCGACGACCGAGATGATCGTCTCCATCACCGACCAGGTCTTGATCGTCTGGCCGACGCTCATCCCGAAGTACTCCTTCACCAGCCAGAAACCCGCGTCGTTGACGTGGCTGAAGAAGAGCGAACCGGCGCCGATCGCGAGCACCAGCAGTGAGACCTCACCAATGGACATGCCCTCGGCGAGCGGGGCCACCAGACCGGCCGCGGAGATCGTGGCGACGGTCGCCGAGCCGGTCGCGAGCCGGATCGCGACCGCGATCAGCCAGGCGAGCAGCAGGGCCGGGATGGACCAGTTCTCGGAGAGGTCCAGGATCATCTGGCCGACGCCGATGTCGATGAGGGTCTGCTTGAAGCCGCCGCCCGCGCCGACGATCAGCAGCACACCGGCGATGGGGGCCAGCGACTTCTCGACGGTGGTGGAGAGCCGCTCCTTGGTGAAGCCGGCCGCCCGGCCCAGGGTGAACATGCCCACTATGACGGCGGCGAGCAGGGCGATCAGCGGGGAGCCGATGACGTCGGTGACCTTCTGCAGGCCGTTGGCCGGGTCGTCGACGACGATGTCGACGAGGGCCTTCGCCAGCATGAGGACGACCGGCAGCATCACGGTGGTCACGGTCGCGCCGAAGCCGGGGCGCTTCTCCAGGTCCTCGGAGGGACGGACCGGGATCATGTTCTCGGGCGCCGGGATGTCCACCCAGCGGGCCGCGTACCGGGCGAAGACCGGACCGGCGATGATCACGGTCGGGATCGCGACGACCAGGCCGAGGGCGAGGGTGACGCCCAGGTTGGCGCCGACGGCGTCGATCGCGACGAGCGGGCCGGGGTGCGGCGGGATCAGGCCGTGCATGACGGACAGGCCGGCGAGGGCCGGGATGCCGATCCGCATCAGCGAGTAGTTGCCGCGCTTGGCGACCATCAGCACGACCGGGATCAGCAGCACGATGCCGACCTCGAAGAAGAGCGGCAGGCCGATCACGGAGGCGATGAGCACCATCGCCCACGGCATGGCCTTCCGGCCGGTCTTCGCGAGGATCGTGTCGACGATCTGGTCGGCGCCGCCGGAGTCGGCCAGTAGCTTGCCGAGGATCGCGCCGAGCGCGATGAGCACGCCGACACCGGCGACGGTGTTGCCGAGCCCGGTGGTGAAGGACTTGATGGTGTCCGCGAGCGGGGCGCTCGCGAACGCGCCGAGCGCGAATGACCCGATGGTCAGCGCCAGGAACGCGTGCATCTTGAGCTTGGTGATGAGCAGGACGATGACGGCGATGCCGGCGAGGACGGCGATGCCGAGCTGGGCGTTGCCTGCCGAGGTGATCGGTTCGGCGGCGTCCGCTGCCAGGATCTCGACGCTGAGACTGGTCACGGTGGGTCCTTGGGAAGCAGGGAGTGGGGACGGGGGTCGGACGGGGGCGTACGCGGCCCTACGGGAGCGCACCGAGAGGGTGCTGCCCGGGCGTACGGGACTACGGGACTACGGGACTACGGGACTACGGGGCCTAGGAAGATCAGCCGGATCAGCCGGAACAGCCGGAACAGCCGGAACAGCCGGAGCAGGCGGATCAGCCGCCGACCCCGCCCAGCTCCCGCAACGCGGCCACCGCCCGCCCCGCGATCTCCGCGGGGCTCCCGGTCACGTCGACCGCGACGCCGGCCTCGTCGTCCCGCAGCGGCTGCAGGGTGGCGAACTGCGAGTCCAGGAGCGCGGTCGGCATGAAGTGGCCCTTGCGCGCCGCCATCCGCCCCTCGATGAGCTCCCGGTCGCCGGTGAGGTGCAGGAAGACCACGCCGGGGGCGGCGGCCCGCAGCCGGTCGCGGTAGACCCGCTTGAGCGCCGAGCTGCTCACCACCCCGCCGAGTCCGGCCCGGCCGTGCGCCCACCGCCCGATGGCGTCGAGCCAGGGCTCGCGGTCGCCGTCGTCGAGGGGGGTCCCGGCGGACATCTTGGCCACGTTGGCCGCGGGGTGGAAGTCGTCGCCCTCCGCGTACGGCAGGCCGAGGGCCTCGGCCACCAGCGGGCCGATCGTGGTCTTGCCGGTTCCGGCGACGCCCATCACGACGACGACCGGGGGAGGGCCGGCCGGGACGGGCTGGGGGGTGGTGCTCATGGGGGGTGCCTCGCTGTCTTCTTCGACATCGATCCGTCGCGCTCATGAAACCTCTTGGGTACGACGTATTCAAGAGGGTGTGATGAATAAGTCGTACTTATTTGGCTCGACGTGATCACACGTGTGATCACGCATAGGCTGACCGTCATGACGACCACGGCCCAGGGGCTCCACCCGCACGTCCTCAACGCCCTGGGCCTCGCGATCACCGCGGGGGAGTACTCCCCGGGCTCCGTGCTGCGCAGCGACGAGCTCGCCGAGCGCTTCGAGGTCTCCCGCACCGTCGTCCGCGAGGTCGTGCGGGTCCTCGAATCCATGCACCTCGTCGAGTCCCGGCGCCGGGTCGGCGTGATCGTGCTGCCGACCGAGCGGTGGAACGTGTACGACCCCCAGGTCATCCGCTGGCGGCTGGCCGGCGCCGACCGCCCCCGCCAGCTCCGCTCGCTCACCGTGCTGCGCTCCGCCGTCGAGCCGGTCGCCGCCGGGCTCGCCGCCCTGCACGCCACCCCCGAGCAGTGCCGCGAGCTCACCGAGCAGGCCCTGGGCATGGTCGCCACCTCGCGCGGGCGCCGCCTGGAGGAGTACTTGGTGCACGACATCGCCTTCCACCGGGTCGTCCTCAACGCCTCCGGCAACGAGATGTTCGCCCGGCTCGGGGACGTCGTCGCCGAGGTGCTCAGCGGGCGCACCCGCCACCAGGTGATGTTCGAGGACCCCGACCCCGCCGCCGTCACCCTGCACGTCCAGGTCGCCGAGGCGGTACGGGAACGGGACGCGGTCCGCGCCGAGGCGCTCACCCGGGAGATCGCGGTCGGTGCGCTCAAGGAGCTGGACGTCCTCGCGCCCTGAATCGGGCCCGTAAGCTCTGAACTACCTCAAATACGGGCGTTCAGTGACATCCGCCACAGTCAGGAGCGCTGCTCGCCGCGAGGATGTGCGCTGGCCGTGCCGGGGGAGACCCCCGGGGCACGGCCGGGTACCGCACGACCCACCCCCCTCACGAAGGCGACCGAACTGCATGAGTGACCGCGTCACCGCGGCCGAGCCGCGCCCCGCCGCCCCGGCGGCCACCGGCTCCCCGGCGTCCCCCCACATCGACGCCGGCGACGCCGGATACCGCAAGGACCTGAAGTCCCGGCACATCAACATGATCGCCATCGGCGGCGCGATCGGCACGGGGCTCTTCCTCGGCGCCGGCGGCCGGATGGCCACCGCCGGACCCTCCCTCTTCCTCGCGTACGCGGTGTGCGGAGTCTTCGCGTTCTTCGTCGTCCGGGCCCTCGGTGAGCTGGTCCTCTACCGCCCCTCCTCCGGCGCCTTCGTCTCCTACGCCCGTGAGTTCATGGGCGAGAAGGGCGCCTACACGGCCGGCTGGCTCTACTTCCTCAACTGGTCGACCACCGCCGTCGCCGACATCACCGCCGCCGCCACCTACGCCCACTTCTGGGCCATGTTCAGCGACGTCCCGCAGTGGATCCTGGCCCTGATCGCCCTCGCGGTCGTGCTCGCCGCCAACCTCATCTCCGTGAAGTACTTCGGCGAGATGGAATTCTGGTTCGCCATCATCAAGGTGGCCGCGCTGGTCGCCTTCATGCTCGTCGGCATCTTCCTCGTCGTCACCCAGCACGAGGTCGGCGGCCACACCCCCGGCATCGCGAGCATCTCCGAGAACGGCGGACTGTTCCCCAGCGGCGTCCTGCCGATGCTGCTGCTGATCCAGGGCGTCGTCTTCGCCTACGCCTCGGTCGAACTGTGCGGCGTCGCGGCGGGCGAGACCGAGAACCCCGAGAAGATCATGCCGAAGGCGATCAACTCGATCATGTGGCGCGTCGGCCTCTTCTACGTCGGCTCCGTCGTCCTGCTGGCCCTGCTCCTCCCGTACACCGCATACTCCGCCGACCAGAGCCCCTTCGTCACCGTCTTCGACAAGCTGGGCGTCCCCGGCGCCGCCGGCGTGATGAACCTCGTCGTCCTCACCGCCGCCCTCTCCAGCCTCAACTCGGGCCTCTACTCCACCGGCCGCATCCTGCGCTCCATGTCGCTGGCCGGCTCCGCGCCCAGGTTCACCGGCGTCATGAACAAGGGCGGCGTGCCCTACGGCGGCATCCTGCTCACCGCGGGCTTCGGCGTCCTCGGCGTCGGCTTGAACTACGTCATGCCCGGCGAGGCGTTCGAGCTGGTCCTCAACTTCGCCTCGATCGGCATCATCGGCACCTGGGCGATGATCATGGTCTGCTCGCTGCTCTTCTGGCGCGCCTCCCGCGAGGGCCGGGTCACCCGCCCCGGCTTCCGGCTGCCCTGGGCCCCGTACACCCAGCTCGTGACCCTGGTCTTCCTGGCCGCCGTCCTCGTCCTCATGTGGATGGACGGCGGGGTCGGCCGCACCACCGTCGCCTGCCTGCCGCTCATCGGCGCGGCCCTGGTCGGCGGCTGGTTCCTGGTCCGCGGCCGGGTCCGCGCCGCGGCCCGCCGCGCCGAGGACTGACCCCTACCCGGCACGTACGGAGGCCCCCGCGAGCACACCGCCCGCGGGGGCCTCCGCGTACCGTGCCGGGCCACCGGGCCTCAGCGAACCCCGTGACCCCCGTGCCCCCCGTGCCCGGCCCCGTGGTCGAAGGGCAGCACCTCCGGCGGCACCACCACGAACGGCCGCATCATCCCCATGTCCTCGTGCTCCAGCAGGTGGCAGTGGTACATGAACCGCCCGTACGCCCCGTCGAAGCGCCCCAGCACCCGCACCAGCTCACCGCCGGGCACCCGGAACACGTCCTTCCAGCCCGCCTCGTTCGCCGGCACCGGCACCGGCCGCCCCGCGTCGAAGCGCACCGGCCGCCGCGAGCCGCCCAGCGCCGCGTCGAAGCCGTCCGTCGCGTACGCCTCCCGCCCCATCACCTGGAAGTCCGCCAGGTGGATGTGCATCGGGTGCATCAGCGGCCCCGGCGCCAGGTTCAGGAACGACCACTGCTCGTACGAGCCCTCGCCGACCGTGAACCCCAGCCCGTCGTTGAAGGTCCGGGCCGTCCGCCGGTACGTGCGCACCTTGCCGTCCGCCGACTGGAGCTGGATCACCCCGTTCGCCGGCAGCCGCAGCTTCGGCTGCTCCCGCTCCGGGACCTCCTCCATCTCCCAGATCTCCGGATGCCCGCCCCCGCCGACCGTCCCCGGCGGCGTCAGCACCACCAGCCGGTGCCCGTGCTCGACGTGCGCGTGGTCGTAGCGCCGGAACGACCCCGAGAGCACCGGCGGCAAGGAGAAGCCGTCACAGCCCCCGTCCTCCGCCCCCTCGCCCACCCGGAACTCCATGACCTGCGGATACGGCACGTTCAGCGCCGCGTCCGGCACCCCGGGCGCCCGCCCCGGAGCCTGGTTCACCAGCCGGAGCCGCTGCCCCGCCCGGCCCCGGAAGTCGACCACTAGGTCGAAGCGCTCGGCCGGGGCGATCGTCAGCGGCGCCACGCCCCCGGCACCGCCTCCGTCCCCGCTCAGCGCCTCGAAGTCGAACGGCGCCGGGCGCGGCAGCAGCCCCCCGTCGCTCCCGATCTGGTGCACCGCCCCCGGCACCGGACGGTTGTCCTCGTCGACGAGGACCAGGTCGTAGGTCCGCGCGTTCGACGCGTTCACCAGCCGGAAGCGGTACCACCCGTCCAGCACGTCCAGATAGGGCCAGATCGTGCCGTTGACCGTCGTGTACGGGCCGAGGAACGGCAGCCCCACGGGCCTGCCCGTCTCCGGGTGGCTGGCCACCAGCGTCGTCGTCTTGTGCAGCAGCCGCCCGTTCAGGGCGCCGTCCTCGTCCGTGTCCAGGTTCCGGTCCGCGAGGACCAGCGGCAGCTCCCGCTCCCCGGACGGCAGCCCGAGCGCGTCCTCCTCGTCGTCCCGCACCAGGTAGGTGCCCACCAGTCCCGCGTACACGTTCCAGCGGGTGATGTTCATCGCGTGGTCGTGGTACCACCAGTGCACCGCCTGGTGCTCGTTCGGATACTCCGAGAGCTGCGCGTCGCCGGACCCGACCCCGTTGTCCGTCCACCCGTCGTTCCCGCCGCCGGTCTGCGCCCCGTGCAGGTGCGTCACCGTCCAGGCGGGCAGCGCCGCCGCCTCCGGGACCGGCTCCACCCCCTCGCGGCCCGGCCGGTTGTGCGGATCGGGCCGCCCCGCCGTCCGCGGCACCTCCACCACGGTCACCGGGTACGGGCTGCCCTTCGGGATCCGGTTGGTCCACGCCACCCGGACCCGCTGCCCCCGCCGCACCTCGATCGTGGGACCCGGCACGCTCCCCTCGTACCCCCACATCAGCGTGGGCGGCAGCTGCCGGTGCATCCGCACCCACGTCGGCCGTAAGGAGACCTCGATCCCGGCCGTGCCGTCCCCCGGCTCCGGCCGGAGCACCGGCGGCACGGTCAACGGGTCCGCGTACGGTTCGAGTTCACTGCTCATCATTTCCCCCTGAGGCTGTGTCATGCCTGCTGGGAGAGGAGACGGCGACCCGGGGACGCGGGTTGCGAGCGCCGCGTAACCTGGCCGATATCGTCACATCCGTAACGCGGGTCACCGTTTTGGTGGAAGGGAAGTCCACGATGGCGCAGCAGGTCCAGGGGGTCGTCGCCCCCGGCAGGAACGAGCCGGTCCGGGTCGAGACGATCGTGATCCCCGACCCCGGCCCCGGTGAGGCCGTCGTGAAGATCCAGGCGTGCGGCGTCTGCCACACCGACCTCCACTACAAGCAGGGCGGCATCAACGACGAGTTCCCCTTCCTCCTCGGCCACGAGGCGGCTGGTGTCGTCGAGTCGGTCGGCGAGGGCGTCACCGACGTCGCCCCCGGCGACTTCGTGATCCTCAACTGGCGTGCCGTGTGCGGCCAGTGCCGGGCCTGTCTGCGCGGACGCCCCTGGTACTGCTTCGACACCCACAACGCCAAGCAGCGGATGACCCTGCTCGACGGCACCGAGCTCTCCCCGGCGCTCGGCATCGGCGCCTTCGCCGAGAAGACCCTCGTCGCCGCCGGCCAGTGCACCAAGGTCGACCCGGCCGTCGCCCCCGAGGTCGCCGGGCTGCTCGGCTGCGGCGTGATGGCGGGCATCGGCGCCGCCCTCAACACCGGCAACGTGGGCCGCGGCGACACGGTCGCCGTCATCGGCTGCGGAGGCGTCGGCGACGCCGCGATCGTCGGCGCCCGGCTCGCCGGGGCGTCCCGGATCATCGCCGTCGACATCGACGAGCGCAAGCTCGCCAAGGCCCGCGAGATGGGCGCCACCCACACCGTCGACTCCCGCGCCGGCGACCCCGTCGAGGCGATCCGCGAGCTCACCGGCGGCTTCGGCGCCGACGTCGTCATCGAGGCCGTCGGCCGCCCCGAGACCTACCGCCAGGCGTTCTACGCCCGCGACCTCGCCGGCACCGTCGTCCTCGTCGGCGTCCCCACCCCCGAGATGACGCTCGAACTGCCCCTCCTCGACGTCTTCGGCCGCGGCGGCGCCCTCAAGTCCTCCTGGTACGGCGACTGCCTGCCCTCCCGCGACTTCCCGATGCTGATCGACCTGCACCAGCAGGGCCGCATCGACCTCGGCGCCTTCGTCACCGAGACCATCGGGCTCGGCGAGGTCGAGAAGGCGTTCGCCCGCATGCACGAGGGCGACGTCCTGCGCTCGGTGGTGGTCCTCTGATGGGCGCCCGCATCGACCACCTGGTCACCTCCGGCACCTTCAGCCTCGACGGCGGCACCTGGGACGTCGACAACAACGTCTGGATCGTCGGCGACGACAGCGAGGCGATCGTCATCGACGCCGCCCACGACGCCGAGGCCATCCTGGCCGCCCTCGACGGGCGCGCCCTGCTCGCCATCGTCTGCACCCACGCCCACGACGACCACATCGACGCGGCCCCGGCGCTCGCCGCCGCCACCGGCGCCCGGATCCTGCTCCACCCCGCCGACCAGCCGCTGTGGAAGCTGACCCACCCCGACCACACCCCCGACGGCGAGCTCGCCGACGGCCAGGTCCTCACCATCGCCGGGACCGACCTGCACGTGCTGCACACCCCGGGCCACGCCCCCGGCGCCGTCAGCCTGTACGCCCCGGAGCTGGGCACCGTCTTCACCGGCGACACCCTCTTCCAGGGCGGCCCCGGCGCGACCGGGCGCTCCTTCTCGGACTTTCCGACCATCGTCGGCTCGATCGAGGAGAAGCTGCTCACCCTGCCGCCCGAGACCGTCGTCCGCACCGGCCACGGCGACACCACCACCATCGGCGCGGAGGCCCCGCACCTCGCGGAGTGGATCAGCCGAGGCCACTGAGCGGACGGCGGCTCATGAAGCGCCTCGGCTCACCCGTGAACGGGTCGGTGAAGACGAGCGACCGCGCCAGCAGCTGGAGCGGCCGGCCGTAGTCGTCCGGCCCGTCCGGCCGCACCACCGGGTACAGCGGGTCGTGCAGGATCGGCAGCCCGAGCGCGTTCATGTGCACCCGCAGCTGATGGGTCCGCCCGGTCACCGGCTCCAGCCGGTACCGGGCGAGCCCGCCCGCGTGGGCGAGGAGCTCGATCCGGCTCTCGGCGTTCGGCTCGCCCGGCACCTCCCGGGCGGTCAGCACCCCGCGCTCCTTCTCGATCCGGCTCCGCACGGTCACCGGCAGCTCCACCGCCGGGTCGTACGGCGCCACCGCCTCGTACGCCTTGCGCACGAGGCGGTCCCGGAACAGCGTCTGGTACGCCCCCCGGTCCTGCGGCCGTACGACGAAGAGCACCAGCCCCGCCGTCAGCCGGTCCAGCCGGTGCGCGGGCTGCAACGCGGGCAGCCCGAGCTCCCGCCGCAGCCGGGCCAGCGCCGTCTCCGTGACGTGCCGGCCCCGCGGCATCGTCGCCAGGAAGTGCGGCTTGTCCGCGACCACGATCCGCTCGTCGCGGTACACCACCCCGATCTCGAACGGCACCCGCTCCTCGGCGGGGAAGTCCCGGTGGAACCACAGCCGCAGCCCGGCCGTGTACGGCTCGTCCGCGCCGACCGGCGTCCCGTCCGCCCCGACGAACCGCCCCGCGCGCAGCATCTCCGCCACCCGCGCGGCCCCGACGGCCGCCGCGTACCGGTCGAGCAGGTGCGCGCCCACGGTGGGCCACCGCCCCTCGGGGTCCTCCGGCAGCCGTACCCGTGCGGGATCGATGCCGTCCCGCTGGGGGAGCGGGGAGACGGGGGTCCTGCTCCTGCGTCGCACCGCACCGCCGCCTCATACGAGAAGGACCCCACATACTGTGGGGTCCTTCGCTGGTGTCCGAGGGGGGACTTGAACCCCCACGCCCGATAAAGGGCACTAGCACCTCAAGCTAGCGCGTCTGCCATTCCGCCACCCGGACAGGTGATCTCGTCTTCCGGACCGCGTGGCCCTTCCGACGAGGAAAACCATAGCAAACATCCGGGGTGGCCGATCACCACCCCCTTCCGGCCCCCCGGCCCGTGACCTTCGGCCCCCGGCGTGTGACGGGCACGTGTCCGGCCGGAGGCCGCCCTTGGGTCCGGAGGGGGACTCGCGGGAGGATGGGGAGATCAACAGCCAGCACATGGGGCACGTAGTGGGAGGAAGCAGCGTGAGCGAGTCGAACACCGGCCGGACCGTCACGGGCGAGGACGAGGTCGTCGACCTCTGTCGTGACCTCATCCGCATCGACACCAGCAACTACGGCGACCACTCCGGCCCCGGCGAGCGGCTGGCGGCGGAGTACGTCGCCGAGAAGCTCGCCGAGGTCGGTCTCGAACCGAAGATCATCGAGTCGCACAAGGGGCGGGCCTCCACCGTGGCCCGGATCGAGGGCGAGGACCCGTCCCGCCCGGCCCTGCTCATCCACGGCCACACCGACGTCGTCCCGGCCAACGCCGAGGACTGGACCCACCACCCCTTCTCGGGCGAGGTCGCCGACGGCTGCGTCTGGGGCCGGGGCGCCGTGGACATGAAGGACATGGACGCGATGACCCTCGCGGTCGTCCGCGACCGGATGCGCAGCGGCCGCAAGCCCCCGCGCGACATCGTGCTGGCCTTCCTCGCCGACGAGGAGGCGGGCGGCACCTACGGCGCCCGTCACCTGGTCGACAAGCACCGCGGTCTCTTCGACGGGGTGACCGAGGCCATCGGCGAGGTCGGCGGCTTCTCCTTCACGGTCAACGAGAACCTGCGGCTCTACCTGATCGAGACGGCCCAGAAGGGCATGCACTGGATGCGCCTCACCGTGGAGGGCACCGCCGGCCACGGCTCGATGACCAACAACGACAACGCCATCACGGAGCTGTGCGAGGCCGTGGGCCGGCTCGGCCGCCACCAGTGGCCGGTCAGGGTCACCAAGACCGTGCGGTCCTTCCTGGACGAGCTGTCCGACGCGCTCGGCACCCCGCTCGACCCGGAGGACATGGACGCGACCCTCGCCAAGCTCGGCGGCATCGCCAAGATGGTCGGCGCCACCCTGCGCAACTCCGCCGCCCCGACCATGCTCGGCGCCGGCTACAAGGTGAACGTCATCCCCGGCCAGGCCACCGCCCACGTCGACGGACGCTTCCTGCCCGGGTACGAGGAGGAGTTCCTGGCCGACCTCGACCGGATCCTCGGCCCCCGGGTCAAGCGCGAGGACGTGCACGGCGACAAGGCGCTGGAGACCAGCTTCGACGGCGCCCTCGTCGACGCCATGCAGCTGGCCCTGCGCGCCGAGGACCCGATCGCGCGCGCCGTGCCGTACATGCTGTCCGGCGGCACGGACGCCAAGTCCTTCGACGACCTCGGCATCCGCTGCTTCGGCTTCGCCCCGCTCCAGCTCCCGCCGGAGCTCGATTTCGCGGGCATGTTCCACGGCGTCGACGAGCGGGTCCCGGTGGACGGCCTGAAGTTCGGCGTCCGGGTCCTGGACCGGTTCATCGACGCTTCCTGAGGCGCCGCCCGCGCCGCCCGCGGAAATCGACCGTACGTGCGTGGTTGACCGGAAAGAGTGAATGCCCCTGGGGGCTCGTAGCCCCCAGGATTCCCCTTCGTTACAGGGGGTGCGGTCCGCGGCTGGGACCGCATTGCCAACAAGGAGGAATAATGATCAAGAAGGTCGTCGCTGCTGCGGCTGCCACCGGTGGTCTCGTTCTCGCGGGTGCGGGCATGGCCGTCGCCGACGCGGGTGCCCAGGGTGCCGCCATCGGTTCCCCCGGCGTGCTCTCGGGCAACGTCGTCCAGGTCCCGGTCCACATCCCCGTGAACCTGTGCGGCAACACGGTCTCCGTGATCGGTCTGCTGAACCCCGCCTTCGGCAACACCTGCATCAACGCCTGACGTTGAGCATCACCCCCTGAGGGTCTGAGCCAGGCCGGCCCCGGAGTGCGCGCCATGCACTCCGGGGCCGGTGGGCATTTCGCACGCGTCCGACATGCAGGGAAGCGGGAACAACAGCAATGCGACAGGTCACACGCATCACCCGGAAGAGCATCTTCACCGTCGCCGCGGCGGGCGGCATGATCGCCCTCACCGGCGGTTACGCCCACGCCGACGCCGCCGCGGGCGGCACGGCCTCCCACTCGCCGGGCGTCGCGTCCGGCAACACGATCCAGGTCCCGGTCCACGCGCCGGTGAACGCCTGCGGCAACACCGTCAACGTCGTCGGCCTCATGAACCCGGCCTCCGGCAACCGCTGCGCCAACACGCGCGCCCCCGGCGGCTACGGCGACTCCGGCTACGGCGACTCCGGCCACGGCGGCTCCTCCGCCCACGGCAGCGCCTCCCACTCGCCGGGCGTCGGCTCCGGCAACGTCGTCCAGGTGCCGGTGGACGCCCCGATCAACATCTGCGGCAACACGGTCAACGGCGTCGGCCTCGGCAACCCGGCCACGAACAACGGCTGCGGGAACGGGGCGGGGCCGGGTCAGCCGGGACACCCGGGGCAGCCCGGTCAGCCTGGACACCCGGGTCAGCCTGGGCACCCCGGCCAGCCGGGTACCCCGGGCAACCCGGGTACGCCTGGCCACCCCGGCACTCCTGGCACGCCCGGCACCCCTGGCACTCCCGGCACGCCTGGCACCCCCGGTACTCCGGGGCACCCGGGCACCCCCGGCACCCCCGGCAGCGAAGGCGGCGGCCACCCCGGGACGCCCGGGCATCCGGCGGGGCCGAACACCCCCGGTACGAACACCGGGGGGCGGACCCCGGCCGGCCAGGAGCTCGCGCACACCGGCGCCGGGGCCGTCGGCATGGCCGTCCCGGCCGGCGCGGCCCTGCTGCTCGCCGGGTCCGTGATCTACCGGCGGGCCCGCCGCACGGCCTGATCCGCGCCGAAACGAGAGGGGCCCCGCACGGCGGGGCCCCTCTCGCGTCTCACCAGGTGGCGCGGATCTGACGGATGATGCGCCGTCGCAGCCGCACCCTGCGGCTGCCGTCCCGGCGCAAGGTCAGTCGGTCCAACTCCCAGTGCCCGTACTCGGCATGGTCGGTCAGCAGCCGGGTGGCCTCCTTGCGGGAGACCCCTCGCGGCACGTACACGTCGACAAATTCGTATTCCGGCATCGCATCTATTGTGCGGCCAAGGGCCCGGTACGGATAGCGTCTGTCCTATGTCTGATGCTGCGCAGCCCACCGCTGCCGAGGTACGCGCCGCCGCCGAGGCGGTCAAAACCGCACTGGACCGTCACCTCGCGGCGGTCGAGAGCCGCACCGGGGACGACGACCCGGCCGTCTACGTGGCCTTCAACGCGCTGGCCACGGCGGCGGAGGCGTACGACGAGGTCCTCTACGACCGGTACGACGAGGTCACTCCCTTCGAGATCCCCGGCGCCGACGACGCCCTGCCGCCCTACGCGGGGCCCGAGGAACCGCACGCCGTCAGCGTGCTGATCCGCCGCGACTACGCGGTGGTGGAACCCAAGCGCCTCGTCGCCCAGGCCCGGCGCATCGTGGACGTCGACCGGGACGGCGCCGGCGCCGGTACGACCTACGCGGCCCTCGGCACGCTCTTCGGCGAGTACGAACCTGACGAAATCGCGTCCCGTCACAAGGAATTCGGTCTGGAGGAGGGCGACTCCACCCTCTGGGTCGAGGCGACCGAGGACCTGCCCGAACCGGGGGAGTGGCTGAACTCCCCCTTCGACCACGCCGACCCGGAGCGGATCGTCTGCCGCTTCGACATCAGCGCCGTCTTCGACGAGGAGGCCGAGGAGGAGCCGGAGGACCAGCCCCAGGGGGTCTGAGCCGCCCGCCCGGCCACGACGGAGCCCACGGCCGGTGTCCCGCCCGCGCACCACGCGGGCGGGACACCGGCCGTCGGCCGTCACGGCTCCGCTACGCCTCCTCCTCGTGGAGCAGCGCCTCCAGCAGCGGGCGCAGCCGGGTCGTGCGCTCCGGGTCCAGGCCCTCGGCCACCGCGCGCGGCAGCGCCTGCTCCACCCCGTGGACGACCGACAGATGCCGCTCGGCCCGCCCGAACGCCGTGTACACCCAGGCCCGGCTGAGGCCCGCCGCCGCGTCCCCCGGCAGCACCACGACCGCCGCGGGCCAGCGCGCCCCGGCCGCCTGGTGCGCGGTCAGCGCCCAGCCGTGCCGCACCGCGCCCTCGACCCGCTCCTTCGGCACGACGACCGGGGCGCCGCCGCAGTCCAGGTGCAGCCCCTCGGCGTCGGCCGACACCACCGTGCCCGGCACCGTCCGGCCCGGCGCGGGGGAGTGCGCGACCCGGTCGCCCGGGTCGAAGCCCCCGAAGCGGCCGGGGCCCGGGTTGAGCCGCTGCTTGAGCGCCGCGTTCAGCGCGCGGGTGCCCGCCGCGCCGCCGTGGCCGACCGTGATCACCTGCGTGCCGCCGGCCGGCAGGCCGAACGCGCGCGGGATCGACTCGGCGACCAGCTGCACCGTGCGGTGCACCGCCTCGCCCGCGTCCCGGACCGGGACGATCACGACCTCCTTGCCGGGGGCGTCCACCTGCCCGAGCTCGCCCACGCCGATGCCCGAGACCAGCTCGCCGATCGGGCCCGGGTCCGGGACCCGGGAGGCGATCGCCGGGACGAGGCGGGCGGCGAGCAGATCGGCGAAGACCCGGCCGGGGCCCGCCGCGCCGAGCACGTGCGGGTCGCCGGACAGGACGAGCCGGCAGCCGTCCGGTAGCGCCTCCACGAGCAGGGCGGCCGTCTCCACGTCGAGCTGCGGCGCGTCCAGGACGACCAGCAGGTCCAGGGCGAGGGCGCCCTCCTCGTCCCGGCCGGGGCCCGCCGCGCCCGACAGCAGCGCCGCGACCGGCACCGCGCCGTCCCGCGCGGTGTGCGCCGCGAGGGCGACACGCAGGCCCCGCTCGCGGGCCGCCTCGGCCAGCGCGGCGGGCTCGGCGCGGGCCGCCTCGCCGCCGGTGTGCAGCACGAGGCCGCTCCCGCCGGCCGCGCGGGCCAGCTCGGAGCCCTCCCAGTCGGCCGCCTCGGCCGTACGGATCAGCCGGGCCAGCCCGTCGGCCAGGCTCTCCTCCGCCAGCGCGTACCGCTCAAGACCGAGCAGCACGGGCAGTACGGGCCGCTCGGGCTCCCCGGGGGCCGCCGCCGTCGCCTCGGGAGCGTCCGGCCCCTCCAGGCCCTCCTCCGCGTCCTCTTCGTCTCCGTGCTCTTCGTCCTCCTCCTGGAAGACCAGCACCGCCGCCTCGGAGATCGCGAGCTCGACCGCCTTGTCCGGCTCGGGCACCGACAGCCTGCCGAGCCCGTCCCGGACCGCGCCGAGCTCCAGGGCCGTGTGCCCCTTCAGCGCGGCCTGCTCAAGCAGCCAGGCGGTCAGCGCCACGGCCCGGCGCTCGTCGCCGGGCCCGCAGTCCGGGCCGAGCAGCGCCCGCGCGAAGCCGTCGGCCTGCTCGGCGCGCACCCCCGGGACCGCGAGGAGCTGCCAGGGGTCGTCGGCCAGCGCGCGGGCCGCGCCCTCGCCGAGCACGGCGGCGACCTGCCCGGCCAGCGCCTCGGGCGCCCCGCCGCGCGCGAGCACCTGGCGGACCGAGGCGGTGGTCTCCTCGGTCACCACGGGGGCCGCGGGCACCGGCGGGCGCACCGTCGTCTCCGGCGCGGCGGCCGGGGCGGGCCGCGCGGGCGCGGGCACCTCGGGGCGCCGCGGGGCGACCGGCGCGGCACCGCTCTCCACGGCCCGGACGGCCGCGAGGAGGTCGGCGGCCGTGCCGCTCAGCTTGGCGCCCGCGGCGACCGGCGAGCTCCGCTCGGCCTTGCGCTGCTCGATCCGCGCCCGCAGCTCCCGCTGCGCGGCGAGCTCGGCCTGCGCCTCGGACAGCTCCGGCGCCTTGGCCTCGCCGGACGCCTCTCCGGCCTCGGTGCCCCCACCGGCTTCGGCTTCGGCCTCGTCGTGTCCGTCCTGCCCGTCCCCGGAGTCGTCCGCCTCGGCAGCCCCCTCTCCGGAGCCCCGCTCGGCCTCCTCGGCCTCCGTGGTCTCCTCGCCCCCCTCGGTGCCCTCGTCGCCCGGTGACGCGGCCGCGTCCTCCGGTGCTTCGGCGGCGGGCTCGGCGGCCTCGGGCGGGGTCTCCCCGGAAGGCTCGGTCACAAGGTGCTCCAGTCGTGATCCGGATAGTGGTGCACGGGCGCCGACACATCGTCGAGGGCCCGGAAGATCTCGTCAGGAAGACTAAGGCTCTCCACTGACAATGCGGCCGTGAGCTGCTGCGCGTTGCGCGCGCCGATGATCGGGGCGGTCACCCCGGGGCGGTCGCGGACCCAGGCGAGGGCCACCTGGAGCGGGGTGGCCGCCAGGCCGTCGGCGGCCGTCGCGACCGCGTCCACGATCCGGCTCGCCGGCTCGTCCAGATACGGCTCCACGAACGCGGCCATCGCCTCCGAGCCGCCGCGCGAGTCCGCCGGGGTGCCGTGCCGGTACTTCCCGGTGAGCACCCCGCGCCCCAGCGGCGAGGAGGGCAGCAGCCCGATGCCGAGGTCGAGCGCGGCCGGCAGCACCTCGCGCTCCACGCCCCGCTGGAGCAGCGAGTACTCCAGCTGCGTCCCGGCGAGCCGGGTCCGCTCCCCGCCGAGCTGCCAGGTCCCGGCCTTCGCGAGCTGCCAGCCGCAGAAGTCGGAGACCCCCACGTATCGCGCCCGGCCGCTGCGGACGGCGATGTCCAGGGCGTGCAGCGACTCCTCCAGCGGCGTGTGGGGGTCGTAGGCGTGCAGCTGCCACAGGTCCACGTAGTCCGTGCCGAGCCGGGCCAGGGAGGCGTCGAGGGCGGCCAGCAGGTGCCCGCGCGAGCCGTCGGTGCGCCGGTCCGGGTCGGGGACGCTGCCCGCCTTCGTCGACAGGACCAGGTCCCGGCGCGGCACCAGGTTCTCCATGAGCTGTCCGAGCAGGTATTCCGCCTCGCCGCCCCCGTACACGTCCGCGGTGTCGACGAGGGTGCCGCCCGCGTCCCAGAACGCCTTCAACTGCCCGGCGGCGTCGTGCTCGTCGGTGTCGCGCCCCCAGGTGAGGGTGCCGAGTCCGAGCCGGGACACGCGCAGGCCGGTCCGTCCGAGATGCCTCTGCTCCATGGCCGCGAGAGTACTGGCCAGGGCACCACGGGGAGAGAGCCTGTGGACAACCCGTCCACAGGCGGCCTGGTAGTACCGTCCGGCCGCCTCCTGACGAATCGCGGGGGTGCGCGCTAGAGTCCCGCCCACAGGGACGTTACCGATGGGTAAGGGGTACGTGGCATGCGGCTCGGCATCAACCTCGGCTACTGGGGCGCGGGCATGGACGGCGACAACCTCGCCGTGGCGCAGGAGGCGGACCGCCTCGGCTACGACGTCTGCTGGGCGGCGGAGGCGTACGGCTCCGACGCGCCCACCGTGCTGTCCTGGGTCGCCGCCAAGACCGAACGGATCGACGTCGGCTCGGCGATCATGCAGATCCCGGCCCGGCAGCCCGCGATGACGGCGATGACCGCCGCCACCCTCGACTCGCTCTCCGGCGGGCGCTTCCGGCTCGGCCTCGGCGTCTCCGGGCCGCAGGTCTCCGAGGGCTGGTACGGCGTGAAGTTCGACAAGCCGCTGGCCCGCACCCGCGAGTACGTGGAGATCGTCCGCAAGGCGATGTCCCGCGAGCGCCTCACCTACGAGGGCGCCCACTGGACCCTGCCGCTCCCCGGCGGCCCGGGCAAGCCGATCAAGCTCACGGTGCACCCGACCCGCCCGCACATCCCGCTCTACATCGCGGCCATCGGCCCGAAGAACCTGGAGCAGACCGGCGAGATCGCCGACGGCGCCCTGCTGATCTTCCCGGCCGCCGAGCACCTGGAGGACACCGCGCTGCGCCACCTGCGCGCGGGCCGCGAGAAGGCCGGGCTCACCATGGACGGCTTCGACGTCCACCCCACCCTGCCGCTCGCCCTCGGCGACGACATCGACGCGCTGGCCGACATCTTCCGCCCGTACACCGCGCTGTACGTCGGCGGCATGGGCAGCCGCAAGCAGAACTTCTACAACCAGCTCGCCCAGCGCATGGGCTACGAGAAGGCCGCCGCCGAGATCCAGGACAAGTACCTGGCCGGCGACAAGGCAGGCGCCGCCGCCGCCGTACCGCGCCAGCTGATCGACCAGACCACCCTGCTCGGCTCCGTCGACCGGATCGCCGACCGGATGAACGCCTACGCCGCCGCCGGGGTCACCACCCTGACCCTCGCCCCGGCCGGCTTCACCCTGGACGAGCGGCTGGCGGCCCTCAGGGCGGGCGTGGAGGCCCTGGAGCGGGCCGGGCTCGCGTAGCCGGAGCCGACAGAGGAAGTCCGCGGCCGTGGTGGGGGCTCGGGGGGTCTTCCCCGCCACGGCCGTCACGCAGCACAACGCGCGGGCGCGGCCGGGGTTACGCGCCGGACGGCACTCCGCCTGTCCTTCGTTCGGCCCAGTCCGCCCGGCCCTCCTGTTGCCCGACCGCGCACGGCCCACTTGACTCGTACTCCACGGGAGGTGGCAGCCATGCTCACGGCCAAGAGCCTGTTCCAGGAAATCATCGACGACGACGAGTCCTTCCAGCTCTTCTGCTCCATCGCCGCCAGCGGCGAGGCCCAGGGAGGCTGGGAGAACGCGCGCATCGCGGCCCTCGTGGCCCCCGGGATGCGGGACCTGGCCCCCAAGATCACCCGGCACGGCGCCGACGAGGACAAGCACGGCCGCATCTTCAACGCGTTGATGAGGAAGCGCGGCCTCGACCCCGTCCCCGTACCCCCCGACACCGACTACACGATGCTGCTCGAACGGCGCGGCATCGGCCTCGCCCACGACAAGCTGCGCCGCGACGAGCCCCTCACCGAGCGGGACATCGTCGTCTACCTCGCGCACAGCCGCGTCACCGAGGAGCGCGCCGCCGCCCAGATGCGGCTGCTGGTCCGGTACTTCGGCGACGACCCGGACCTCGGCAAGGCCATCAGAATGATCTGCGCCGACGAGGACAACCACCTCGCCTACTGCCACGAGGAACTGCTCCGCCTCAACCGCGCGGGACACGGCCGGCTCATCCAGGGCGTCCTGCGCGAGTCCGCCCTCGCCGAGATCCAGGTCTACCGGGACGTCAGCCTCGCCGTGATGCGGCACATGGGGCGCGTCCTGCGCTGGCCGAAGCCCAAGGCCGCCGCGCTCGCCGCGGGCATCCACGGCGTGTACGCGTACGAGCGGGCCGCCGGCTGGCACCGGATGGTCGGCCTGCGGATGCCGGAGCGCCGCGACGCCCTCGGCGGCCCCGCGACCCCGGTCCCCGCCTTCTGAGCCTTCTGGGCCCGCGCCCTCCGGGCCCGGCTCACATCCAGCCGCGCCGCTTGAACAGCCGGTACAGCCCGGCCACGATCCCCGCCATCAGCAGGAGCACCGCCGGATAGCCCGCCACCCAGTGCAGCTCCGGCATGTGGTCGAAGTTCATCCCGTAGATGCCCGCGACCATCGTGGGCACCGCGGCCATCGCCGCCCACGCGGAGATCTTCCGCATGTCGTCGTTCTGCCGCACGCCCATCTGCGCCAGATGCGCCGACAGCATGTCCGAGAGCAGCCGGTCCAACCCCTCCACCTGCTCGTTCGCGCGCAGCAGATGGTCGGTGACGTCCCGGAAGAACGGCACCGAGGTCTCGTACACGAACGGCACCGTGCCCGTGGTCAGCTTCGCCATCGGGCCGACCAGCGGGACCGAGGCCCGGCGGAACTCCAGGACCTGCCGCTTGGCGTTGTAGATCCGTTCCGCCGTCCGCGCGGGGGCGCCGCCCATCGGCGCGAAGACGTCGGCCTCCAGCTCCTCCAGGTCCACCTGGAGCTCCGCCGCCACGTCCAGGTAGTGGTCCACGACCGCGTCGCCTATCGCGTACAGCACCGACGTCGGCCCCTGCCGCAGCACCTCCGGATCCGCCTCCAGGCGCTTGCGGACCTCCGCCAGCGGGGCGCCCTCGCCGTGCCGCACGGTCACCACGAAGGAGTCGCCGATGAAGACCATCAGCTCGTCCGAGGTGACCCGGTCGCTCTCCGGCTCGTACACCACCGGCTTGAGCACCACGAACAGCGAGTCGTCGTAGATCTCCAGCTTGGGCCGCTGATGCGCCTTGAGGGCGTCCTCCACGGCCAGCGGGTGCAGCGCGAACTCGCTGGAGACATGGGCGAACTCCGCCTCCGTGGGCTCGTGCAGCCCCACCCACAGGAAGGCGTCCCCGGTCGCCCGCGCCTCGTCCAGGGCGTCGGAGAGGTCGGCCGGGCCGTCGGTCCTGCGCCCGTCCCGGTAGATGGCTGAATCCACGATCACGGGCCGTATTCTCCCCCGAGGTCCGGCTTCGCGCACCCGTCGCCCCGCCCGCGCCCGTACGCTGGCCGCCATGGCCACCCTGATCCTCGTCCGGCACGGACGTTCCACCGCCAACACCTCCGGGGTGCTCGCCGGGCGGACGCCCGGGGTCGCGCTCGACGAACGCGGCGCCGCGCAGGCCGCCGCGCTGCCCGGCCGGCTCGCCGGGATCCCGCTCGCCGCCGTCGTCTCCAGTCCCCTCCAGCGCTGCCGCGAGACCGTGGCGCCGCTCCTCGACGCACGCCCCGGACTCGCCCTCCACACCGAGGAGCGGATCAGCGAGTGCGACTACGGCGACTGGTCCGGCCGCAAGCTCGCCGAGCTCGCCGACGAGCCCCTGATGGAGGTCGTCCAGGCGCACGCCTCCGCCGCGGCCTTCCCCGGCGGCGAGTCGATGCGCGGGATGCAGGCCCGCGCGGTCGACGCCGTCCGCGACTGGAACGCCCGGATCGAGGCCGAGCACGGCGAGGACGCCGTCTACGCGATGTGCTCGCACGGCGACATCATCAAGTCGCTCGTCGCCGACGCCCTCGGCCTCCACCTGGACCTCTTCCAGCGCATCCACGTGGACCCCTGCTCCGTGACGGTCGTCCGCTACACGCGGCTGCGCCCCTTCCTGGTCCGCCTCGGCGACACCGGCGACCTCGCCGGGCTCGCCCCGCGCGAGACGCCGGGCGGCGCCGGGACGGCGGAGGTGGGGGGCGGCGCGGGCGCACCGTGATCCTCCCGCGCAGTAGGGTGGACGCGCCGCCGTAGCAGCACCGCGCGGCACCGCAGCAGCCCACGACAGCACCACAGTCGAGACCCATAGGGAGTCCGGAACGTGTCCCGTCAGGTGTTCCTCTACGACCCACCGGAGCGTTTCGTGGCCGGCACGGTCGGGCTGCCTGGCCGCCGTACGTTCTTCCTCCAGGCGTCCGCGGCCGGCCGGGTCACCAGCGTCGCCCTGGAGAAGACCCAGGTGGCGGCCCTGGCCGAGCGCATCGACGAGCTCCTGGACGAGGTCGTCCGGCGCACCGGCGGCAACGCGCCCGTCCCCGCGGTCGCCCCCGCCGAGATCGCCGACACCGCGCCCCTGGACACCCCCGTCGAGGAGGAGTTCCGGGTCGGCACCATGGCGCTCGCCTGGGACGGCGAGGAGCAGCGGATGATCGTCGAGGCGCAGGCGCTCGTCGAGCTCGACGCGGACTCCGAGGAGGACCTCGCCGCGGCCGAGGAGCGGCTGCTCCAGGACGAGGAGAACGGCCCCCCGATGCTGCGCGTCCGGCTCAGCGGCGCCCAGGCCAGGGCCTTCGCCAAGCGCGCCCTGGACGTCGTCAACGCGGGGCGCCCGCCGTGCCCGCTGTGCAGCCTGCCGCTGGACCCCGAGGGCCATGTCTGCCCCCGCCAGAACGGATACCGGCGCGGCGCATGAGCGGTGACCGGACCCCCGCCGCCGTGGACCTGCTCACCCGGGGGGAGCTGACCGTCCACGGCCAGGTCCGCGAGGCGTCCAACGCGGTGCTGTTCTGCTCCGTCGCGTACGGGGACGAGCGCGCGGACTGCGTCTACAAGCCCGTCATGGGCGAGCGCCCCCTGTGGGACTTCCCCGACGGGAACCTGGCCCGCCGCGAGGTCGCCGCCTACGAGCTCTCCGAGGCCACCGGCTGGGGCCTGGTGCCGCCGACCGTGCTGCGCGAGGGGCCCTACGGCGAGGGCATGGTCCAGCTCTGGGTCGACGCCGACCCCAAGGCCGAGCTGCTCGCGCTCGTCGACGGCGAGGAGGCGGGCGCGGGCTGGAAGGCCGTCGGGCCCGCCCAGGTCGCCGAGGACCGCACCGCGCTGCTCGTCCACGCCGACACCCCCGCACTGCGCCGGATGGCCGTCCTGGACGCCGTCATCAACAACGGCGACCGCAAGGGCGGCCACCTGCTGCCGACCCCGGACGGACGCCTGTACGGGATCGACCACGGCGTCTCCTTCCACGTGGACGACAAGCTGCGCACCCTGCTGTGGGGCTGGGCGGGCGAGGAGCTGACCGAGGAGGCCGCCGGCGTCCTCGACCGGCTGGCCGGGCGGCTCGCCCCCGGCACCCCCTTGGCCGAACGGCTCGCGGGGCTGCTCACCGCCGCCGAGGTGGCCGCTCTGCGGGAGCGGGTCGCCGTGCTGCGCGGGACCGGGCGGCACCCCGTACCGTCCGGGCAGTGGCCGCCGATCCCCTGGCCGCCGGTGTGACGGCCGCCCGGTCCCGGCGCCCGCGCGGCGGGACCGATGCTTTTCGGCCAAGGGGTACGGAGGGGTAAGACCCCCGGGGGGTATGCACGATCCCGCGCGCCCCGCAAGACCGCCTAATCGGTCAAGATCCCGGATGCGGTTCGTATCCGGAACACCTGTCCGGTTACGCTCAGGACATGCATGCCTGGCCCGCTTCTGAGGTCCCCGCCCTGCCCGGCAAGGGCCGCGACCTCCGGATTCACGACACGTCGACCGGCGGACGAGTGACCCTCGCCCCCGGCCCTGTCGCCCGTATCTACGTCTGCGGCATCACGCCGTACGACGCGACCCACATGGGTCACGCGGCGACCTACAACGCGTTCGACCTCGTTCAGCGCGTGTGGCTCGACACCAAGCGGCAGGTTCACTATGTCCAGAACGTGACGGACGTGGACGACCCGCTGCTGGAGCGGGCCGTGCGCGACGGGATCGACTGGGTCGGCCTCGCCGAGCGCGAGACCGCCCTGTTCCGCGAGGACATGACCGCGCTGCGGATGCTGCCCCCGCGGGACTACATCGGCGCGGTCGAGGCCATACCCGGCATCATCCCGCTCGTCGAGCGCCTCCGGGACTCCGGCGCCGCCTACGAGCTGGACGGCGACATCTACTTCTCGGTCGAGGCCGACCCGCACTTCGGCCAGGTCTCGAACTACGACACCGAGCTGATGCGCCACCTCTCCGCCGAGCGCGGCGGCGACCCGGACCGCCCGGGGAAGAAGAACCCGCTCGACCCGATGCTGTGGATGGCCGCCCGCGAGGGCGACCCGAGCTGGGACGGCGGCAGCCTCGGCGCCGGGCGTCCGGGCTGGCACATCGAGTGCGTCGCCATCGCCCTGGACCACCTCGGCATGGGCTTCGACGTGCAGGGCGGCGGCTCCGACCTGATCTTCCCGCACCACGAGATGGGCGCCTCGCACGCCCAGTCGCTCACCGGCGAGTTCCCCATGGCCAAGGCGTACGTGCACGCCGGCATGGTCGGCCTCGACGGCGAGAAGATGTCGAAGTCGAAGGGCAACCTGGTCTTCGTCTCCACCCTGCGCAAGGAGGGCGTCGACCCCGCCGCCATCCGCCTCGCGCTGCTCTCGCACCACTACCGCGCCGACTGGGAGTGGACCGACCAGGTCCTCCAGGACGCCGTCGACCGGCTCGGCCGCTGGCGCGCCGCCGTCTCGCGCCCCGACGGCCCGTCCGCCGACGCGCTCGTCGAGGAGCTCCGCGAGGCGCTCTCCGACGACCTGGACGCCCCGGCCGCGCTCGCCGCGGTCGACCGCTGGGCCGCGCTCCAGGAGGCCGAGGGGGGCACCGACGAGTCCGCCCCCGGGCTCGCCTCCCGCGCCGTCGACGCGCTGCTGGGCGTCGCCCTGTAGGGCGGGCGCCGGGGTGCGCCCCGGCGTCGCCCCCGCTTCACCGGACCGCCCCCGGACTTCTCGCCAAGTCCGGGGGCGGTTCCCTTTTGTCCTGTCGCCATGCTCGATTCTGCGCTAAACAGGCGCCATGCAATCATCAATGCGCATGAGAGCTGCAGTCGCCGGTGCACTGCTCGGCCTGCTCGCCGCCTTCGCCGGACCCGGCGGCAGCGCGGCGGCCGTGCCCACAGGCATCACCGGCCCCACCGATACCGACGGCACCACGGAGACCGGCGGCACCACCGTGGGCGACCTCACCGGATTCGCCGCCGACGGACCCGTCTACCGGCTGACCGCCGGCCGCGCCCAGGCCCGGATCAGCTTCGTCTCCGCCGAGACCTTCCGCATCGAGCTGGCGCCCGACGGCACGTTCACCGACCCCACCGGCCGCGACATCGTCCTGCCGCAGGGCCCGCCGCCCGCCACCCGCTGGGCCGACCGCGGCGACCGCTACGAACTGAGCACCGCGCGGGTCACCCTGCGCGCCTACAAGTCGCCGCTGCGCTTCGCCGCCGTCCGCGCCGACGGCACCCCGCTCTGGTCCGAGACCCAGGGCCTCACCTGGGACAAGGACCGCACCACCCAGTCCCTGGCCCGCGCCGCCGACGAGCAGTTCTACGGCGCCGGGATGCAGAACGGGCGCGGCAACACCTCCCACCGCGGCAAGACCGTCGAGGTCGGCGTCGACTACGACTGGAACGACGGCGGCCACCCCAACTCCGTCCCGTTCTACCTCTCCTCCGCCGGCTACGGCGTCTACCGCAACACGTACGCCCCCAACACGTACGTCTTCGGCGAGCCCGTCACCACCACCGCCCGCGAGGAGCGCTTCGACGCCTACTACTTCGCGGGACCCCGCCCGGGCGCCCTCAAGGACGTCATCGGCCAGTACACGAAGCTGACCGGCAAGCCCTTCATGCCGCCCGTCTACGGCCTGGAGATCGGCGACGCCGACTGCTACCTCCACAACGCCAACCGGGGCGAGCGGCGCACCCTCGACGCCCTGAAGGTCGCCGACGGCTACGTCGAGAACGACATGCCCAACGGCTGGATGCTCGTCAACGACGGCTACGGCTGCGGCTACGAGGACCTCCCCGAGGCCGCCCAGGGCCTCCAGCGGCGCGGGACGCAGCTGGGCCTGTGGACCGAGGACGGCATCGACAAGCTCGGCGAGCAGGTCAGGGCCGGCCAGCGGGTCGCCAAGCTGGACGTCGCCTGGGTCGGCGAGGGCTACAAGTTCGCCCTCGACGGCTGCAAGGACGCCCACGCCGGCATCGAGGCCCACAGCGACGCCCGCGGCTTCACCTGGGCCCCCGAGAGCTGGTCCGGCGCCCAGCGCTGCGGCGTCCAGTGGTCCGGCGACCAGTCCGGCAGCTGGGAGTACATCCGCTGGCAGATCCCCACCTACGCCGGCGCCTCCATGTCCGGGCTCGCCTACACCACCGGCGACGTCGACGGCATCTTCGGCGGCAGCGCCAAGACGTACACCCGCGACCTCCAGTGGAAGACGTTCCTGCCGGTCACCATGACCATGGACGGCTGGGCCGCGCAGGACAAGCAGCCCTTCCGCTACGGCGAGCCCTACACCTCGATCAACCGGGCCTCCCTCAAACTCCACGAGGCCCTGCTGCCGTACATCTACTCGTACGCCCACGAGGCCACCAGCACCGGCGTCGGCCTCGCCCGGCCGCTCGCCCTGGAGTACCCGGACGACCCGGTCGCCGCCACGGACGCCGCGAAGTACGAGTTCCTCAGCGGCCGGGACTTCCTCGTCGCCCCGGTGTACAAGGACGCGGTGGAGCGCGACGGTATCTATTTGCCCAAGGGCACCTGGATCGACTACTGGAACGGCCGCGTCTACCAGGGCCCGACCACCCTCGACGACTACAGCGCCCCGCTCGACACCCTGCCGCTGTTCGTCCGCGCCGGGGCCGCCGTGCCGATGTGGCCGGGCGGCATCCGCTCGTACACCCAGCGCACCCCCGGCTCCGCCCTCGCCTGGGACGTCTACCCGCAGGGCCGTTCCTCCTTCACCCTGTACGAGGACGACGGCGTGACCCGCGAGCACCGCGACGGGCGGTACGCCACCCAGCGCGCCGACGTCCGGGCGCCCCGCTCCGGACCCGGCGACGTGAGCGTGCGGATCGGCCCCAGCGAGGGCTCCTACACCGGCAAGGCCGCCGCCCGCCCGTACGCCTTCACCGTCCACACCGGCGACGCCCCCCGCGCCGTCACCCTGGGCGGGCGGACGCTCAAGGGCCTCGGTTCGAAGGCCGCGTTCGAGGCCGCGGGCCAGGGCTGGTGGTACGACAAGGACGACCGCGGCGGCGTGGTGCGGATCAAGACCGCCGCCCAGCGCACCGACCGCGGCTTCACCTTGCTCCTCAGCGGCACCAGCGCCGTCGGCGGGGCCGTCCCCGGCGCCGCCGCCTCGGCCGCCGCCCCGGCCGGGCAGGAGCTGGGCGCGGGCGTGCCCGGCACGGTCGCCGTCGACGTCACCGCCGGCAGCAGGGACGCCACCGGCGTCTCCGTCGGCCTCGGCGTCCCGGCCGGCTGGCGGGTCGCCCCGGCCGCCCCGATCGCCCGCGTCCCGGCCGGCACCACCCGGCGGGTCGAGCTGACGGTGACCCCGCCGCCCGGCGCCGCGCCCGGGGAGGCCACCCTCACCGCGAGCGTCCGCCACCGGGCCGCCGGAGTGGACCGCACCGCCCTGGGGCGGTTCGCCGTCGGGGTCATGCCCCCGCCGCCGACCGGGCCCGCCTGGGCGAGCGACCTGGTCTGGCTGACGTCGTCCAACGGCTGGGGCCCGCCGGAGCGCGACCGCTCCAACGGCGAGTCCGGGGCCGCCGACGGGCACACCCTCACCCTGGCGGGCACGACCTACGCGAAGGGCATCGGGGCGCACGCCGACTCCGACATCGAGGTCTACCTCGGCGGGCGCTGCACCGCCTTCACCGCCGACGTCGGCATCGACGACGAGATCAACGGCTACGGGGAGGTCGCCTTCTCCGTCGAGGCCGACGGCAGGGTGCTGTGGACCTCGCCGAAGGTGACGGGCGCCTCCGCGACCGTGCCGGTGCGGGTGGACCTGACGGGCGCGCGCCATGTGCGCCTGAAGGTCACCGACACCAACGGGTCGAAGAGCGGCGACCACGGGGACTGGGCGGGCGCGCGCTTCGACTGCGCCTGAGCCCCCCCCGGAAACGCCGGTGGGAGGGGCGGCGGCGCCACCCCTCCCACCGGTTGTGGAACGGTCAGTCCTCCGAGGTCCCGGGGGTCCCCGAGGTCCCAGGGGGCCCGGAGGCGTCGGGGGCGTCGGGGGCGTCGGCGGTGTCCGGCGTGCCCGGCTCGGTCTCGTCCGGGGTACCGGCCGCCTCGGCGGCCCCGTCGGCGTCCTCGCGCGTGGCCCCGTCCTCCGCGCCCTCGGCCCCCGCGTCCGCCGGATCCGCGTCCGCCGCACCCGCGGCCGGCGGCTCCGGCTCGGTGCCCGGGACCGCCTCCGGGCCCGGCTGCTGCGGCTTCGGCGGGCGGGTCCGCTCACCGGCGCCGTCGCGCAGGTACGGGGTGTCGCCGCCCTCCGTGGCCACCGGCCCGGGTCCCGAGCCCGGCTCCCGGCGCCGCAGATAGCGCTCGAACTCGCGGGCGATGGCCTCGCCGGACGCCTCCGGCAGCTCGGCCGTGTCCCGCGCCTCCTCCAGGGTCTGCACGTACTCGGCGACCTCGCTGTCCTCGGCGGCGAGCTGGTCCACGCCCACCTGCCAGGCCCGCGCGTCCTCGGGCAGCTCGCCCAGCGGGATGCGCAGGTCGATCAGGTCCTCCAGCCGGTTGAGCAGGGCCAGCGTCGCCTTCGGGTTCGGCGGCTGCGACACGTAGTGCGGCACCGCGGCCCACAGGCTCACCGCCGGCACCCCGGCGTGCGTGCAGGCTTCCTGGAGGATGCCCACGATGCCCGTCGGGCCCTCGTAGCGGGTCTCCTCCAGGTCCATCGTGCGCGCAAGGTCGGGGTCCGAGGTCACCCCGCTGACCGGCACCGGACGGGTGTGCGGGGTGTCGCCGAGCAGCGCGCCCAGGATCACGACCATCTCCACGCCCAGCTCGTGGGCGAAGCCCAGCAGCTCGTTGCAGAACGAACGCCAGCGCATCGACGGCTCGATCCCGCGCACCAGGACCAGGTCCCGGGGCTTGTCGCCGCCGATCCGCACCACGGAGAGCCGGGTGGTGGGCCAGGTGATCTTCCGGACGCCGCCGTCCAGCCACACCGTGGGCCGGTTGACCTGGAAGTCGTAGTAGTCCTCGGCGTCCAGCGCCGCGAACACCTCGCCCTTCCACTCCCGGTCCAGATGGGCGACCGCCGCGGAGGCGGCGTCACCGGCGTCGTTCCACCCCTCGAACGCGGCCACCATGACCGGGTCGATCAGCTCGGGTACCCCCTCGAGCTCGATCACCCAGCGCCTCCTTCGTCGAAGTTCCTGTCGTACGGACCAACCTTACGGCTTTCCGGTGGCCCGCCCGGAGCCCTCGGACCCGCCCGAAAGCCGTCCCGGCGTTGATCGACTACCCAGGAACCCGCGTCGGCACGCGTGCCGGCTCACTCCTCCCAGAGCGTGCTCGGGGCCTCCTTCCGCAGCACCGGGGCGATCTCCTCCGCGAAGCGCTCCAGGGTCTCGATCTGCTCGGCGGTGGACTGTCCGAAGGCGTCGACGGTGACCGACTGCAGATCGTGCCGGTACACCGCGTGATAGCCGAGGAGCTTGTCGATGATCTGCTGCGGGGAGCCGATCAGCTGCGGGCCGCCCGCGATGGCCTCCTCGATCGTGACGAAGGGCGTGTTGTAGCCGGCCCGGCCCGCCAGGTGCGGGCGGAAGTTCTGCCGGGTGCGCGCCTCGTACAGCTCCTTGTAGCGGGCGACGGCCCGCTCGTGGGTGTCGGCGATGAGCAGCCCGCCGGAGCCCGCCGCCACCCGGGCGTCCTTCGGGTCGTGCCCGTACGCCTCGAAGCGCTCGCGGTAGTGGGCGATCAGCTTCGCGTACGCCTCGCGCGGCTGGATGGCGTTGGCGGTGAACAGCGGGTCGCCGTGCTTCGCCGCGAGCTCGGGGGAGTTGAGGCTGGTGGCCGAGCCGTGCCAGACGCGCGGCGCCCCCGCGTACGGGCGGGGCACCGTGGTCACGTTCTTCAGCGGGGGACGGAACTCGCCCTCCCAGTCCACGCCCTCCTCGGTCCACAGCCGGCGCAGCAGCTCGTAGCGCTCCTTCTGGAGGTCCCACTGCCGTGCCTCGTCCAGGCCGAAGAGGTCGAAGTGGCCGGCCTCCGCGCCCTTGCCGACGACCAGCTCGACCCGGCCCCGGGAGAGCAGGTCGAGGGTGGCGAAGTCCTCGGCCACCCGGACCGGGTCGAGGACGGCGACGACGGTGACGCCGGTCAGCAGCCGGATCCGGGAGGTGCGGGACGCCAGGGCGCCGAGCAGCACGGAGGGGCTGGAGGAGAGGAAGGGGCCGGTGTGCCGTTCGCCGATCGAGTACGCGTCGAAGCCGAGCCGTTCGGCGGCCTCGCCGACGGCCAGGACCTGCTCCAACCGGTCCGCGGGGGCGTCGAGTTCGCCGGTGAGGGGGTGGGGGAGATGGCCGATGAGGGAGAGCACCTGAAACTTCATGCTGCCACTCTGCGCGCGCAGTGTTGCGGCGTTGTGGCGGCGATGTGGCGGCGCGCGCGGGGGAGCACGGAGGGACGCGCGCGCCCGCGCGGGGGCACGCGTAAGGGGCGGTCTCCATGGGAGACCGCCCCTTACCCCGCGTGTGCGGCGCGGGCTACTTGCGGAGCATGTCCTCGACCTTGCCGCGGATCTCGTCCGTGGCGAGGCCGCGGATGGTGAGCGTGGTGCGGCGGCGCAGCACGTCGTCGGCGGTCTCGGCCCACTCGTGGTCGCGGGCGTAGGCGACCTGGGCCCAGATCTCCGGGGCGTCCGGGTGGACCCGCTCGGCGAGCTCGGGGTTCTCGTTCGCCATGCGGGCGATGTCGAAGGCGAGCGAGCCGTAGTGGGTCGCCAGGTGCTTGGCGGTGTCGGCGGACATGCGCGGGCCGGGCGCGGGGCCGTCCACGAGGAGGCGGTGGGCGACCGCGTTCGGGTTGGCTATGCCGGGCAGCGGGAGCCGCTTCGGCAGCGTCGACACCGGCTCGTAGGACTCGCCCAGCGGGTGGCCGGGGAGGGACTCCAGCTTCTTCATGATGGTGCGGCCGATGTGGCGGAAGGTGGTCCACTTGCCGCCGGCCACCGACAGCATCCCGCCGCGGCCCTCGGTGACGACCGTCTCGCGCTTGGCCTTGGAGGTGTCGCCGGGCCCGCCCGGCAGCACCCGCAGACCGGCGAAGGCGTAGGTGATCAGCGAGCGGTCGAGCTGCTGGTCGCGGATGGAGAAGGCGGCCTCGTCCAGGATCTGGGCGGTGTCCTTCTCGGTGACCGCGACCTCGCCGGGGTCGCCCTCGTACTCCTCGTCGGTGGTGCCGAGCAGCAGCATGTCCTCCCAGGGGAGGGCGAAGGTGATCCGGTACTTGTCGATGGGGGTGGCGAGCGCCGCCTTCCACGGGGAGGTGCGCTTGAGGACCAGGTGCGCGCCCTTGGAGAGGCGGATGGAGGGGGCCGCGTTGGGGTCCTCCATCTTCCGCAGGTGATCCACCCACGGGCCGGTGGCGTTGAGCACCAGGCGGGCGCCGACGCCGAACTCCTCGCCGTCGAGCCGGTCCTTCAGCTCGGCGCCGGTGACCCGGCCCCGGGTGAAGCGCAGCCCGGTGACCTCGGCGTGGTTGAGGACGACCGCGCCGGCCTCCACCGCCGCGCGGACCGTCATCAGGGCCATGCGGGAGTCGTTCATCTGGTCGTCGCCGTAGACGGCGACGGCCTTGAGGTCCTCCGTACGGAGCTCGGGGACGTCCTGCGCGGCCTTGGCGGGGGAGAGCAGGTGGCCGACGCCGTCGCCGAAGGCGGACAGGGCGCTGTACGCGAAGACGCCGGCGCCGAGCTTGGCGGCGCCGTGCGGGCCGCCCTTGTAGACGGGCAGGTAGAAGGTGAGCGGGTTGGCCAGGTGGGGGGCCACCTGGCGGGAGACCGCGCGCCGCTCGAAGTGGTTCTCGGCGACGAGCTTCACCGCGCCGGTCTGCAGGTAGCGCAGGCCGCCGTGGAGGAGCTTGGAGGAGGCGGAGGAGGTGGCGCCGGCGAAGTCGCCGGCGTCCACGAGGGCCACCCGCAGCCCGGACTGCGCGGCGTGCCAGGCGGTGGAGATGCCCAGGATGCCGCCGCCGATCACCAGGAGGTCGTACGTCGCCTTGGACAGCTGCTCTCTGGTCTCGGCGCGGGTCGGGAGGGAACCGGCGGCCGGGTGCATCCCCAGGGAGGGGAGGCTCTGCAGGGTGGTCATCGCGAATTACTCCTCGTCAGTTCTCTTCTGCTTCGAGCCAGCCCATGGAGCGCTCGACGGCCTTGAGCCAGTTCTTGTACTCGCTGTCGCGCTTGTCGGCGTCCATGCGAGGGGTCCACTCGGCGGCGCGGCGCCAGTTGGCGCGCAGCGCGTCGGTGTCGGGCCAGAAGCCGACGGCCAGACCGGCGGCGTAGGCGGCGCCGAGGCAGGTGGTCTCGGCGACCATCGGGCGCACGACGGGGGCGTCCAGGAAGTCGGAGAGGGTCTGCATCAGCAGGTTGTTGGAGGTCATGCCGCCGTCGACCTTGAGGGCGGCCAGCTCGACGCCGGAGTCCTTGGTCATGGCGTCGGTGATCTCGCGGGTCTGCCAGGCGGTGGCCTCCAGGACGGCACGGGCGATGTGCGCCTTGGTGACGTAGCGGGTGAGGCCGGCGATCACGCCGCGGGCGTCGGAGCGCCAGTACGGGGCGAAGAGCCCGGAGAAGGCGGGGACGAAGTAGGCGCCGCCGTTGTCCTCGACGGAGGAGGCCAGCGTCTCGATCTCGGCGGCGGACTTGATGAGGCCCATCTGGTCGCGCATCCACTGCACCAGCGAGCCGGTGACGGCGATCGAGCCCTCCAGGGCGTAGACCGGCTTCGCGTCGCCGATCTGGTAGCCGACCGTGGTCAGCAGGCCGCTGTAGGAGTTGATGATCTTGTCGCCGGTGTTCATGAGCATGAACGTGCCGGTGCCGTACGTGGACTTGGCCTCGCCCTCGGCGAAACAGGTCTGGCCGAACAGGGCGGCCTGCTGGTCGCCGAGCGCGGAGGCGACCGGGACGCCGTCGAGGACGCCGCCCTTGACCGTGCCGTACACCTCGGCGGAGGAGCGGATCTCGGGGAGCACGGCGGCGGGGATGTCGATCGAGTGCAGGATGCGCTCGTCCCAGGCCATCTCGTGCAGGTTCATCAGGAGGGTGCGGGAGGCGTTGGTGACGTCGGTGACGTGGACGCCGCCCTCGGTGCCGCCGGTCAGGTTCCAGATGACCCAGGAGTCCATGGTGCCGAAGAGGATCTCGCCGCGCTCGGCGCGCTCGCGCAGGCCCTCGACGTTGTCGAGCAGCCAGCGGACCTTGGGGCCGGAGAAGTACGAGGCGAGCGGCAGGCCGGTCTCGCGGCGGAAGCGGTCCTGGCCGACGTTGCGGCCGAGCTCCTTGCACAGGGCGTCGGTGCGGGTGTCCTGCCAGACGAGCGCGTTGTGCACGGGCTCGCCGGTGTTCTTGTCCCACATCAGCGTGGTCTCACGCTGGTTGGTGATGCCGATCGCCTTGACGTCGGCGGAGGTGATGCCCGCCTTGGCGATGGCGCCGGCGACGACCTCCTGGACGTTGGCCCAGATCTCGGTGGCGTCGTGCTCGACCCAGCCCGGCTTCGGGAAGATCTGCTCGTGCTCCTTCTGGTCGACGGAGACGATCCGGCCGTCCTTGTCGAAGACGATGCAGCGCGAGGACGTGGTGCCCTGGTCGATGGCGGCGATGAACGGGCCGTGCCCGTGGGAGGAGGTGCCGGGGGTGTGGGCGTCGGTCACGGTGTACTCCAAGGGAGGTCTGGAAGAAGGACGGCTCAGGCGAACGCGATGGTGTAGATACCCGCGGCGATGGCTCCGCCGATCAGCGGACCGGCGACGGGGATCCAGGCGTAGCTCCAGTCGGAGCCGCCCTTGTTCGGGAGCGGGAGCAGGGCGTGCACGATGCGCGGGCCGAGGTCGCGGGCGGGGTTGATCGCGTAGCCCGTCGGGCCGCCGAGCGAGAGGCCGATGGAGACGACGACGAAGGCGGTGATGAGGGCGCCGATGACGCCGAGGCCCTTGCCGCTGTCGTTGAGGCCCTGGGTGAGCACGGCGAGGACCAGCACGACGGTGCCGATGATCTCGGTGGCCAGGTTCTGCCAGGTGTTCCGGATCTCGGGGCCGGTGGAGAAGACGCCGAGCACCGGACCGGCGCCGGGGGCGGCCTTCTGGTCGACCATGCCCTCCTCGTGCGGGGTGGCGACGAGCTCCGGGTCGGTGAGGTGGGCCCGGAACTGGCCGTAGTAGGCGACCCAGACGAGTGCCGCACCGATCATCGCGCCCAGGAGCTGCCCGGCGAAGTAGACGGGGACGTTCCCCCACTCCCCGTCCTTGATCGCGATACCGACCGTCACGGCGGGGTTCAGATGCGCCCCGGAGAGGGAAGCGGTCATGTACACGGCCGTCATGACGGCGAAGCCCCACCCGAAGGTGATCGCGAGCCAGCCCGCGCCGCGGGCCTTGGAGCTCTTGAGCGTGACGGCGGCGCAGACACCGCCGCCGAGCAGAATGAGTACGGCGGTACCGATGGTCTCGCCGATGAAGATGTCGGAGCTGGACACCCGCGACTCCTTTGTCCTTCGTCCAGGGGAAGGCGGACCCCGGGTCCCTCCGGAGGTCCGCGCCCTCGTGGTGAGGGCGTTGCCGGCCCTTGGCACTGTCACACCCTAGCGTGTATTGCCGGTAGCTGTTCGACAATGCCGACCGATGAACGGAAGTTTTCCGCCACGGTCAACAGCGCGTCAAGGGTTGAGGGCGCGAAAAACCCGCCGGTGGCGGGATCGTTACCGGCGGGTTCAGTCGTGTGCGGTGGCGCTCGGCCGTGGTCAGGCGCGTGCGGGCACCCGGCGGGCCGGGGTCAGAAGCGGCCCGCCCCGAGGTCCCGGGAGACCGCCCGCGCGCAGTCCCGCACCGCCGCGACCAGCTCGGAGCGCAGCTCGCCCGCGGCGCACACCCGCTCCACCGCGCCCGTGATGGCCACCGCGCCCACCGGCATCCGGCGCCGGTCGTGGATCGGCGCCGCCACCGCGGCCACGCCCTCCCAGGTCTCCTCCACGTCCGCCGCCCAGCCGCGCGCCCGGGTCAGGTCCAGCAGCGACTCGAACTCCTCCAGGGCGGTCACCGTCCGGGGCGTGAACGGCTCCCGCGCGACCTCCACCGCCTCGCTGTGCGCCACCGGGTCGTACGCCGACAGCACCTTGCCCAGGGCCGTGGAGTGCAGCGGCTGCATGGCCCCCACCTCCAGCACCTGGCGGCTGTCGTCGGGCCGGAAGACGTGGTGGACGATCAGCACGCCCTGCTGGTGCAGCACGCCCAGGTGGACGCTCTCGCCGCTGGAGCGGGCCAGGTCGTCCGTCCAGACGAGCGCCCGCGCGCGCAGCTCGTGCACGTCCAGATAGCTGTTGCCGAGGCGCAGCAGCTCGGCGCCCAGCTGGTAGCGGCCGGAGGCCGGGTCCTGCTCCACGAAGCCCTCGGCCTGGAGGGTGCGCAGGATGCCGTGCGCCGTGCCCTTGGCGAGCCCGAGGGAGGAGGCGATGTCGGACAGGCCGAGCCGGCGCTCGCCGCCCGCGAGCAGTCGCAGCATCGCCGCCGCCCGTTCAAGCGACTGGATGTTCTTCGCCATCGCCCGGCCTTTCTCCTCACATGCTGTTCGACAATGCTGAACACTATCGGTCGATGCCGACCTCGTGTCACATAAGACAGTGTCGTGCACGACGGGGCGGACCGGGAGTCCCCGCACACAGGATGCAGTCCAGCTTGTGGAACCCGATGTCCACCCCGGCACCCGCGCGGTTAGTCTGACCCCGTGCGTTCTCCACCGGGAGCGCAAAGCCGACAGCCGTCGCATCCCAGGGAGCTTCATCCATGGCCTCGTCGCCGACCTCCGCAGCCGCCCCCGCGACCGCCGCCCAGCGGGCCGACGCCCTCCGCGAGGCGTTCGCCTCCCGGGTCGTCGTCTCCGACGGCGCGATGGGCACCATGCTCCAGGCCCAGGACCCCTCCCTGGAGGACTTCCAGCAGCTCGAAGGCTGTAACGAGATCCTCAACGTCTCCCGCCCGGACATCGTCCGCTCGGTCCACGACGCCTATCTCTCCGTCGGCACCGACTGCGTCGGCACCAACACCTTCAACTGCAACTTCTCCGCGCTCGGCGAGTACGACATCGCCCACCGCATCCACGAGCTCTCCGAGGCCGGCGCCCGGATCGCCCGCGAGGCCGCCGACGAGTTCACCCGCGCCACCGGACAGCAGCGCTGGGTGCTCGGCTCCATGGGCCCCGGCACCAAGCTGCCCACCCTGGGCCACGTCGACTACGTCACGATCCGCGACGCCTACCAGCAGAACGCCGAGGGCCTGCTCGCCGGCGGCGCCGACGCGCTGCTCGTCGAGACCACCCAGGACCTGCTCCAGACCAAGGCGTCGATCATCGCCGCCCACCGGGCCATGGACGTCGCCGGCTACCGGGTCCCGCTCATCACCTCGGTCACCGTCGAGACCACCGGCACCATGCTGCTCGGCTCCGAGATCGGCGCCGCGCTCACGGCCCTGGAGCCGCTCGGCATCGACATGATCGGCATGAACTGCGCCACCGGCCCCGCCGAGATGAGCGAGCACCTGCGCTACCTCGCCCGGCACGCCGGCATCGCCCTGTCCTGCATGCCCAACGCCGGTCTGCCCATCCTCACCAAGGACGGCGCCTACTACCCGCTGACGCCCGCCGAGCTCGCCGACGCCCACGAGAACTTCGTCGGCGACTACGGCCTCAGCCTCGTCGGCGGCTGCTGCGGCACCACCCCCGAGCACCTGGGCCAGGTCGTCGAGCGGGTCCGCGGGCTGACCCCGCCGGTCCGCGAGCCGCGCCCCGAGCCGGGCGCCGCCTCGCTCTACCAGACCGTCCCGTTCCGCCAGGACACCTCGTACATGGCGATCGGCGAGCGCACCAACGCCAACGGCTCGAAGAAGTTCCGCGAGGCGATGCTGGAGGCCCGCTGGGACGACTGCGTCGAGATGGCCCGCGACCAGATCCGCGAGGGCGCGCACATGCTCGACCTCTGCGTCGACTACGTGGGCCGCGACGGCGTCGCCGACATGGCCGAGCTGGCCGGCCGCTTCGCCACCGCCTCCACCCTGCCGATCGTCCTGGACTCCACCGAGGTCGGGGTCATCCGCGCCGGCCTGGAGAAGCTGGGCGGGCGGGCCGTCATCAACTCGGTCAACTACGAGGACGGCGACGGGCCCGAGTCCCGCTTCGCCCAGGTCACCCGGCTCGCCCGCGAGCACGGCGCCGCGCTGATCGCCCTCACCATCGACGAGGAGGGCCAGGCCCGCAGCGTCGAGCACAAGGTCGCCATCGCCGAGCGCCTGATCGACGACCTCACGGGCAACTGGGGCATCCTCGAGTCCGACATCCTCATCGACACCCTGACCTTCACCATCTGCACCGGCCAGGAGGAGTCCCGCAAGGACGGCATCGCCACCATCGAGGCGATCCGCGAGCTGAAGCGGCTGCACCCGGACGTCCAGACGACCCTGGGCCTGTCCAACATCTCCTTCGGCCTCAACCCGGCCGCCCGCATCCTGCTGAACTCGGTCTTCCTCGACGAGTGCGTCAAGGCGGGCCTGGACTCGGCCATCGTGCACGCCTCGAAGATCCTCCCGATCGCCCGCTTCGACGAGGAGCAGGTCACCACCGCCCTCGACCTGATCTACGACCGGCGCGCCGAGGGCTACGACCCGCTGCAGAAGCTGATGGCGCTCTTCGAGGGCGCCACCACCAAGTCCCTCAAGGCCGGCAAGGCCGAGGAGCTGCTGGCGCTGCCGCTGGAGGAGCGCCTCAAGCGCCGGATCATCGACGGCGAGAAGAACGGCCTGGAGGCCGACCTGGACGCGGCGCTCGAAGAGCGGCCCGCCCTGGAGATCGTCAACGACATCCTGCTCGACGGCATGAAGACCGTCGGCGAGCTCTTCGGCTCCGGCCAGATGCAGCTCCCCTTCGTGCTCCAGTCCGCCGAGGTCATGAAGATCGCGGTGGCCTACCTGGAGCCGCACATGGAGAAGTCGGACGCCGAGGGCAAGGGCACCATCGTCCTCGCCACGGTCCGGGGAGACGTCCACGACATCGGCAAGAACCTCGTCGACATCATCCTGTCCAACAACGGCTACAACGTCGTCAACATCGGCATCAAGCAGCCGGTCTCCGCGATCCTGGAGGCGGCCGAGGAGCACCGGGCCGACGTCATCGGCATGTCGGGCCTCCTGGTCAAATCCACGGTGATCATGAAGGAGAACCTGGAGGAGCTGAACCAGCGCGAGCTGGCGGCCAAGTACCCGGTGATCCTCGGCGGCGCCGCGCTCACCCGCGCGTACGTGGAGCAGGACCTGCACGAGGTCTACCAGGGCGAGGTCCGCTACGCCCGCGACGCCTTCGAGGGCCTGCGCCTGATGGACGCCCTCATCGCGGTCAAGCGCGGCGTGCCCGGCGCGACCCTGCCGGAGCTCAAGCAGCGCCGGGTCGCCAAGGGCACCGCCGTCCTCCAGGTCGACGAGCCGGAGCAGGGCGGCCGGTCGGACGTGGCCGTCGACAACCCCGTACCGACCCCGCCGTTCTGGGGCACCCGGGTCGTCAAGGGCATCCAGCTCAAGGAGTACGCGAGCTGGCTCGACGAGGGCGCGCTCTTCAAGGGCCAGTGGGGCCTCAAGCAGAACCGGACCGGTGACGGCCCGACGTACGAGGAGCTGGTGGAGAGCGAGGGCCGGCCGCGGCTGCGCGGCTGGCTGGAGCGGCTGCACACGGAGAACCTGCTGGAGGCGGCCGTCGTGCACGGCTACTTCCCCTGCGTCTCCAAGGGCGACGACCTGATCATCCTCGACGACTCCGGCAACGAGCGGACCCGCTTCACCTTCCCGCGCCAGCGCCGCGGCCGCCGCCTGTGCCTGGCCGACTTCTTCCGCCCGGAGGAGTCCGGCGAGACCGACGTGGTCGGCCTCCAGGTCGTCACGGTCGGCTCGCGGATCGGCGAGGCCACGGCCAAGCTCTTCGCCTCCGACTCCTACCGCGACTACCTGGAGCTGCACGGCCTGTCCGTGCAGCTGGCCGAGGCGCTCGCCGAGTACTGGCACGCCCGGGTCCGCGCCGAGCTCGGCTTCGGCGGGGAGGACCCGGCGGCGGTCGAGGACATGTTCGCCCTCAAGTACCGCGGCGCCCGCTTCTCGCTGGGCTACGGCGCCTGCCCGGACCTGGAGGACCGGGCCAAGATCGCCGAGCTCCTGGAGCCCGAGCGGATCGGGGTGCACCTCTCCGAGGAGTTCCAGCTCCACCCGGAGCAGTCCACGGACGCGATCGTGCTGCACCACCCGGAGGCGAAGTACTTCAACGCCCGCTGACCGGTGCGGGGGTAAATCCCTGCGCCGTGAGTGGGTCGGACGTACACTGGTCGGTCCAGTGCAGAGGCCGGTCGCCCTACCCCCGTACCGGGGTGGGCGGCCGGCCTTCTCGTCTCCCGATGGAGGTGTCCGGATGACCAGTACGGTCCCCGCGTCCTTGTTCCGTGCCAACGGCAGCTCCGCCCTGCAGGCGGTCTTCCTCGACATGGACGGCACCCTCGTCGACACGGAGGGCTTCTGGTGGGACGCGGAGGTGGAGGTCTTCGCGGACCTCGGGCACCGGCTCGACACCGCCTGGAAGGAGATCGTCGTCGGCGGCCCGATGACCCGCAGCGCGGGCTACCTCATCGAGGCGACCGGCGCCGACATCACCCTGGAGGAGCTCTCCGTCCTGCTGAACGAGAAGTTCGAGCAGCGCATCGGGCAGGGCGTGCCGCTGATGCCGGGCGCCGAGCGGCTGCTCGCGGAGCTGGGCAGCCATGGCATTCCGGCCGCGCTGGTCTCCGCCTCGCACCGCCGGATCATCGACAAGGTGCTGCACTCGCTGGGCCGAGAGCGCTTCGTGCTGACCGTCGCGGGCGACGAGGTCGGCCGGACGAAGCCGCACCCGGAGCCGTATCTGACCGCCGCCGCCGGAGTGGGCGCCGAGCCCGCGCTGTGCGCCGTCATCGAGGACACCGCGACCGGCGTGGCCGCGGCCGAGGCGGCCGGCTGCCGGGTCGTCGCGGTGCCCTCCGTCGCCCCGATCGCGCCCTCCGCCGGCCGGGTCGTGGTGCGCTCGCTGGAGGAGGTCGACGTGCCCTTCCTCCGTACCCTGATCGCCTCTCCGGTGGCCTCCTGACGCTCTCCGGGGCCCGGTTCCACGGGCCGGATCTGAGCTTTATTTGAGGTTCAATGTCCGAAAAGGGCTCTGCGTGACCTTGGTCACGCAGAGTGCCGACGGGCAGATCATTCTCGGACGGGCCGTGTCCGGAACATGTCGATTCCCGCGCGCCCATGTGTCCCGTTTCGATCGATGACGCACGAATCATGCCGACGCATGATTATCGATGCCATCGCATTCATGATCACTGTGCGGTGATCACACGGCCCTCCGCCGTCCTTCGGCCTCGGCGTGGCGCACTAGTGTTTCGCGAGTACTCCGCCGCACCTTCCGCGTGCCCCGGCGCCCACCCGAGCCGCCGCGCACGCAGGACCGATCGCACCCCCTTCCCGGCCCGATCGCCGCCGCCCCGACCGGGCGGCCCGGCGGAGCGAACGATGCCGCTGTACCCAGTGCCGGCCGTCACCCGGGGCCGGATGAGGAGAACGTCCCTGATGAACCGCAAGACCCTGGTGCTGCCGCTCACGGCCGCGCTGCTCACCCCCCTGCTCGCCGCCTGTGGTGGAGGGGACAAGAGCAGAGCGATCGTCGTGGGCACCACGGACCAGTTCGTCGCGACCGAGGACGCCCCCGCCCCGCTCGACCCGGCGTTCGCCTACGACACCGGTGCCTGGAACGTCCTGCGGCAGACCGTCCAGACGCTCATGCACGTCCCGCGCGGCAGCGGCCAGCCGGTCCCCGAGGCCGCCGAGAGCTGCGGCTTCTCCGACAAGCAGAGCGAGAGCTTCCGCTGCAAGCTGCGCGAGGGCCTCACCTTCGCCGACGGCACCGCGATCACCGCCGAGGACGTCAAGTTCTCCATCGACCGCGTGATCGCCATCAAGTCCGACAACGGCACCGCCGCCCTGCTCTCCAACATCGACACCGTCGAGACCCAGGGCGACCGCGAGATCGTCTTCCACCTGAAGACGCCCGACGCGACCTTCCCGTACAAGCTCTCCACCCCCGTCGCCGGCATCGTCAGCAAGGCCACGTACGACGGCAAGCGGCTGCGCGAGGGCTTCGACGTCGACGGCTCCGGCCCGTACACGATGAAGACCGAACGCGACGGCGACACCGTCACCAAGTTCGTCTTCACCAGGAACCCGAAATACAAGGGCGACATCACCCCGCGCAACGACAAGGTCGAGCTGCGCCCCTTCGCGGACTCCTCCCGCATGGACACCGCGCTGGAGAAGGCCGACATCGACATGATGGCCCGCACCATGTCGCAGGCGCAGATCAAGGCGCTCACCGAGAAGCCGAAGGACGGCATCGACCTCACCGAGGTCCCCGGCCTGGAGATCCGCTACCTCGCCTTCAACACCAAGGCCCCCTCGGTCGGCGACAAGGCCGTCCGGCAGGCCATGGCCTCCGTCGTCGACCGCGGCGCCCTGGTCAGCGAGGTCTACGGACCCACCGCGCAGCCGCTGTACTCGCTGATCCCCTCCAGCGTCACCGGCCACTCCACCTCGTTCATCGACACCTACGGCGAACCGGACAAGGCCAAGGCCGCCAAGATCCTGCGCGACGCGGACGTCAAGACGCCCGTCAAGATCACCCTGCACTACACCACCGACCACTACGGCGCCGAGACGGCCAAGGAGTTCGAGGCCCTGCGCGGCCAGCTGAACGCCACCGGCCTCTTCGACACCCAGATCCAGGGCACCGAGTGGTCCCGGTTCCGCCCGGCCCAGAAGCGCGGCGACTACGCCGTCTACGGCCTCGGCTGGTTCCCCGACTACCCGGACCCGGACAACTACGTCGCTCCCTTCCTCGACAGCGACAACTTCCTCAACACCCCCTACGTCAACCAGTCCGTCCGTGACCGGCTGATCCCGCAGTCGCGCCGCCAGGCCGACCGCACCGCCGCGGCCCCCGTCTTCGAGCAGATCCAGAAGATCGTCGCCAAGGACGTCCCCGTCCTGCCGCTGTGGCAGGGCAAGCAGTACGTCGCCGCGCGCGACGACGTCACCGGCGTCGAGTGGGCGCTGAACACCTCCTCCGACCTGCTCCTGTGGGAGCTCGGCCGCGGCACCGCCTGACCCCTTCGTTGTACCGGCCGCGCAGCCGTTGCGCGGCCGGCCTGGCAAGAGATCAAGAGGGCAAGTTCTGTGAAGGCACACAACAAGTGGCTGACGGCCCCGCTCGCCGCGGGGCTCGCCGCCGCGATGCTCAGCGGCTGCGGCACCGAACAGGGCGGCGGCACCGCCGGATCCGGTGACTCCGTCCGCGTCGGCATGTCGGACGGGATCCTGGCCACCGACCCCGCCGCCGGCTACGACCCCGGCTCCTGGCTGCTGTTCAACAACGTCTTCCAGTCCCTGCTCGCCTTCCCCAAGGGCGGCTCCGAACCCGAGCCCGACGCCGCCGACAAGTGCGGCTTCGCCGCCGGCAGCAGGGTCTACACCTGCACCCTGCGCGAGGGCCTGAAGTTCTCCAACGGCAACCCGCTCACCTCCGAGGACGTCAAGTTCTCCTTCGAGCGCGCCCTGAAGATCGACGACCCCTCCGGCCCGGCGCCGCTGCTCTCGACCATCGACACCATCGAGACCCCCGACCCTCGGACCGTCGTCTTCACGCTCAAGGTCCCGGACGCCACCTTCCCGAGCAAGATCGCCTCCGGCGCCGGCTCCATCGTCGACCACCGCGAGTACGCCGACGGCTCGCTGCGGACCGACGGCAAGGCCATCGGCTCCGGCCCCTACAAGCTGGACTCGATCAGCGACACCGAGGCCGTCTTCTCCGTCAACCCCGGCTACCGAGGCGACGCCAAGGCCAAGAACGACGGCGTCACCCTCAAGCTCTACCGCGGCGACCGCGCCGCCCTCTCCAAGGCGCTCGCCGCCAACGAGATCGACGTCGCCTACCGAGGACTCGCCGCCGCCGACATCGCCGCCCTCGAAGCCTCCGAGACCACGGACGACAAGGGCATCGAGGTCGTCCAGGGCAGCAGCGCCGAGGTCCACCACCTGGTCTTCAACGTCAAGGACCCGGTCGTCGGCAAGCTCGCCGTCCGCAAGGCGATCGCCCACCTCGTCGACCGCGAGGCCCTCGTCCAGGACATCTACAAGTCGACCGCCACGCCGCTCTACTCGATCGTCCCGGCGGGCATCGCGGGCCACAACACCGCCTTCTTCGACACCTACGGCAGCCCCGACAAGGCCAAGGCCGAGAAGGCCCTGCGCGCCGGCGGCGTCAAGGACAAGGTCAAGCTCACCCTCTGGTCCACCCCCGGCCGCTTCGGCCCCGCCACCGACCAGGAACTCAAGGCGATAGCCGGGCAGCTCAACGCGAGCGGCCTCTTCGACGCGGACGTCAAGTCCGTCGCGTACGAGCAGTACGAGAAGGACATCGCCGCCGGCAAGTACGGCGTCTACGTCCGGGGCTGGGTCCCCGACTACCCCGACGCCGACAACTTCACCGCGCCCTTCTTCGGCAAGGACAACGTCCTCGGCAACCACTACGAGAACGCCACCGTCACCGGCACCCTCATCCCGAAGACCGCCGCCTCCGCGGACCGCTCCGCCACCGCCCAGGACTTCGGCAAGATCCAGGACATCGTCGCCGACCAGCTCCCCCTGCTCCCGCTCTGGCAGGGCAAGCAGTACGCCGTCGCCCGCGACAACATCACCGGCCTGGAGTGGACCCTGGACGCCTCCACCGTCTTCCGCTTCTGGGAGATCAAGAAGAACTGACCCCCGTACGCCGAGGGGCCCGGCACGCGTCACGCGCGCCGGGCCCCTCCGCGTACCCCGCCGGGAAGCCCCGGAGGCACCCGTGGGAAGCGCTACTGCGCCCCGGGACGCACCAGACCGCTCTCGTACGCGTACACCGCAGCCTGCACCCGGTCGCGCAGCCCCAGCTTCGTCAGCACATGGCCCACATGGGTCTTCACCGTCGTCTCGCTCACGAACAGGTCCGCCGCGATCTCCGCGTTCGACAGGCCGCGGGCCACCAGCTTCAGCACCTCGACCTCACGGTCGGTCAGCGTGTTCAGCGTGTCCGGGACCTGCTCCTCGCCCGAGGGCAGATGCGCCGAGTACTTGTCGAGCAGCCGGCGCGTGATCGACGGCGCCAGCATCGCCTCGCCCGCCGCCACCACCCGGATCGCCTGCACCAGCTCCGTCGCCGGAGCGTCCTTCAGCAGGAAGCCGCTGGCCCCCGCCCGCAGCGCCTCCACCACGTACTCGTCGAGGTCGAAGGTCGTCAGCACCAGCACCTTCGCCGGCCCGTCCCGGCCCGGACCCGTGATCTGCCGGGTCGCCTCGACCCCGTCCATCCGCGGCATCCGGATGTCCATCAGCACCACGTCCGGCTGCAGCGCCCGCACCTGGTCCAGCGCCTGCAGACCGTCACCGGCCTCGCCCACCACCGCGATGTCCTGCTCCGCCTCCAGGATCATCCGGAAACCGGTGCGCAGCAGGGGCTGGTCGTCGACCAGGAGGACGCGGATGGCCACGAGGGACTCCTTCACGGGACGGGCGGGACACCGCCCATTCTGCCCTGACCCCGCTACCCGCCCTCACCAGGTGCCTCCGGCGCCGCCGCACGCGCCGGGACCACCGGCAGCGGATACACCGGGGGAGTGCCGCCGAACTCCGGACACACCGCCTGGTGGTCGCACCAGCCGCACAGCTTCGTCGGCCGGGGCCGCCAGTCGCCCGACTCCGTCGCCAGCCGGATCGCCTCCCACAGCGCGAGCAGCTTGCGCTCCACCCGCAGCAGGTCCGCCTCCACCGGGTCGTACGTCAGCACGTCACCGCTGCCCAGATAGACGAGCTGCAGCCGGCGCGGCACCACCCGCTTCAGCCGCCAGATCACCAGCGCGTAGAACTTCATCTGGAACAGCGCGCCCTCGCTGTACTCCGGCCGGGGCGCCTTGCCCGTCTTGTAGTCGACGATCCGCACCTCGCCCGTCGGCGCCACGTCCACCCGGTCGATCACCCCGCGCAGCCGCAGCCCCGATTCCAGCTCCGTCTCCACGAACATCTCGCGCTCCACCGGCTCGAGACGCGTCGGGTCCTCCAGCGTGAACCAGCGCTCGACCAGCGCCTCCGCCTCCGTCAGCCACCGCGCCAGCCGCTCGCCGCCCGGATCCTCGGCGAACAGCCCGCCCAGCTCCGGCTTCGACCCCAGCAGCCGGTCCCACTGCCCCGGCACCAGCGCCTTCGCCCGCGGCGCCGTCCGCTCCACCGCCGGCGCGTCGAAGAGCCGCTCCAGCACCGCGTGCACCAGCGTCCCGCGCGTCGCCGCCTCGCTCGGCTTCTCCGGCAGCCGGTCGATCACCCGGAACCGGTACAGCAGGGGACACTGCATGAAGTCGCTCGCCCGCGACGGCGACAACGACGTGGGCGCCCGGACCTCCGCCGGCGGCTGCTCGCTCGTACTCATGACTCAGACCCTACGACCCGCCACCGACAGCGAGCGGAATACCATCGACTCAGGCCCCCGTCGCACTGCATGATCGATCCGTGACCGAGTGACGCGGGCCACGCAGCTCGGCGACGAAAGGAACCCGTGAACCAGGACGAGTCCAAGCCGCAGCGGACCGAGGAGCCGGGCGGCGGCATCCTCATGGGCCGGCCCTTCGGCGTGCCCGTCTACGTCGCCCCCAGCTGGTTCCTGGTCGCCGCCCTCATCACCTGGGTCTTCGGCGACCAGATCGAACGCGTCCTGCCCGAGCTCGGCGCCGCCCGCTACCTGGTCTCGCTGTTCTTCGCGATCGCCTTCTACGCCTCCGTGCTCGTCCACGAGCTCGCCCACACCCTCGCCGCGCTCCGCTTCAAGCTCCCCGTGCGCCGCATCCAGCTCCAGTTCTTCGGCGGCGTCTCCGAGATCGAGAAGGAGACCGAGACCCCGGGCCGCGAGTTCGTCCTCGCCTTCGTCGGCCCCCTCCTCTCCCTCGTCCTCGCCGGGATCTTCTACCTCAGCCTCTACGCCGTCGAACCCGGCACCGTCCCCGGCGTCCTCCTCGGCGGCCTGATGATCTCCAACCTCATCGTCGCCGTCTTCAACCTGCTGCCCGGCCTCCCCCTCGACGGCGGCCGGATGCTCCGCGCGGTCGTCTGGAAGCTCACCGGCAACGCCATGACCGGCACCGTCGCCGCCGCCTGGATCGGCCGCGCCCTCGCCGTCACCGTCCTCATCGGCCTCCCGCTGCTCACCCGCACCGGCGCGCTCGGCAACTCCACCGAGGACATCTCCGGCTTCACCACCGTCACCGACGCCCTGCTCGCCGCCATCCTCGCCGCGATCATCTGGACCGGCGCCGGCAACAGCCTCCGCATGGCCCGGCTCCGCGAACACCTCCCCGACCTGCGCGCCCGCACCCTCACCCGGCGCGCCGTCCCCGTCGAGTCCGCCACCCCCCTCTCCGAGGCCCTGCGCCGCGCCAACGAGGCCGGCGCCCGCGCGCTCGTCGTCGTCGACGGCCACGGCACCCCGACCGCCCTCGTCCGCGAGACCGCCATCGCCGGCGTCCCCCAGCACCGACGCCCCTGGGTCGCCGTCAGCGCCCTCGCCCAGGACCTCACCGACGGCATGAAGGTCCCCGCCGACCTGGCCGGCCAGCCGCTCCTCGACCACCTGCGGGCCAGCCCCGCCACCGAGTACCTCGTCGTCGAGGACGGCGGCGAGATCTACGGCGTGCTCTCCACCGCCGACGTCGAGAAAGCCTTCGTCAAGGCCATGGCACGACCCTCCTCGTAACCCCGGTACTCTGTTCACATGTCCGAACCGACCGGTGCCGCCCGCCGACGCGGGCCCTTCAAGGTCGGGGACCAGGTTCAGCTGACCGACCCCAAGGGCCGTCACTACACGTTCACGCTCGAAGAGGGAAAGAACTTCCACACCCACAAGGGTTCCTTCCCGCACGACGAACTGATCGGTGCCCCCGAGGGCAGCGTTGTCCGTACCACCGGAAACGTCGCCTACCTCGCGCTGCGCCCCCTGCTCCCCGACTACGTCCTGTCCATGCCCCGCGGCGCCGCCGTGGTCTACCCCAAGGACGCGGGGCAGATCCTGGCCTTCGCCGACATCTTCCCCGGCGCCCGCGTCGTCGAGGCCGGTGTGGGCTCCGGCTCGCTCAGCTCCTTCCTGCTGCGCGCCATCGGCGACAGCGGAATGCTGCACTCCTACGAGCGCCGCGAGGACTTCGCCGAGATCGCCAAGGGGAACGTCGAGCGCTACTTCGGCGGCCCGCACCCCGCCTGGCAGCTGACCGTCGGCGACCTCCAGGACAACCTGTCCGACACCGAGGTCGACCGCGTCATCCTCGACATGCTCGCCCCCTGGGAGTGCCTGGAGGCCGTCTCCAAGGCGCTCGTGCCCGGCGGCATCCTCTGCTGCTACGTGGCCACCACCACGCAGCTCGCCCGCACCGTGGAGTCCATCCGCGAGTTCGGCTGCTACGCCGAGCCGCAGCCCTGGGAGTCCATGATCCGCAACTGGCACGTCGAGGGCCTGGCCGTGCGCCCCGATCACCGCATGATCGGCCACACCGGCTTCCTCGTCACCGCCCGCCGCCTGGCGGACGGCGTCGAGCCCCCGATGCGCCGCCGCCGCCCCTCCAAGGGCGCCTACGGCGAGGACTACGACGGCCCCAACAAGGGCTGACCCCCTCCGAACGCAGGCGTGCCGCCGCCGACTTCCCGCCCCCGGGCACGGAAGTCGGCGGCGGCACCTTCATGTTCGCGGCCCCGCGCGGGCCCGCCCGCGCGGCCCGTGCCCGCCCCGCCCCGTCCGGCCCCGGCTGTTCCGCCGTCCTGTGACGTGTGGCACGATGCCCGCAACTCCTTCCGCACCGCCCTCACAGGAGACTTCTCGCGTGCAGCCCTCCGCCGTCCCGGACCTCGCGCACACCCGCGCCCGTCCGGTGCACTGGCTGGCCACCGCCACCGCGATGGCCGGAGTCGTCGTCCTCGCCGGACTGCTCCAGCCCGGCCCCGCCGGAGCCACAGCGGCCCCCGTCCCCAGACCCGCCCCGGACGCCGCCACGGCCCGCTTCCCCCTGGAGTGCGGGGGCGGCCCCAGCACGATCGCCCAGCGGGCCACCGGGGACCTCGACGGCGACGGAAACCCCGAGACCATCGCAGTCGTACACTGCGAAGCCGGCTCCGGAACGCCGCCCAGCGGCATCTACGTCCTCACCCACGGCACGGGCGCCGGCAGCCCCGCCGCACGCGTCGTCGCCACCCTCGTGGAGCCCGCGCAGCTCAAGACCGTCAGCGGCTTCGCCGTACGCGACGGCGTCGTACGCGCCACCCTGCTCGGCTACTCGTCACCCGACGTCCCGAGCTGCTGCCCCGACCGGAGCGAGGACGTGACCTGGCGCTGGAAGGGCGGAGCCTTCGTCCGCAGCACCCAGGGAGAGCCCCGCGCGGCCTGAACCGCCGCCCCGCGCGGGGCGGCGACCCCGTGTCAGCGCACCGTCACCCGGCGTCGGGGCCGTACACCTCGACGCCGTCCGCGACCCGCCGCACATGGATGCAGTCGCCCGGGCACTCCTTCGCGGAGTCCACGACATCGACCAGCAGCGGCAGCGGCACGGGGGTCGTCGCCCCCGGCTCCTGGAGCAGCTCGTCGTCCGCGCTCTTCACATAAGCGAGCCCGTCGATGTCCAGCTCGAAGACCTCGGGCGCGTACTGCACGCAGATCCCGTCCCCGGTGCACAGGTCCTGGTCGATCCAGACCTCCAGCGCCTCGTCGGCGGCCGCGGCCGGGGCCTCGTGCTGCACGGTCATATCTCCTGCCGTTTCTGCGTCGCGCGGCACAGCCGCGGGTAAGTCCGGCCAAGCCCGACGGGTGTTGACCACCCACGACGATACAACCGCCCGCTTTTGCATTGTCCGGCGGTGGGTATTCCCCTGGCGTGAGGGGAAGCGCAAGGGTGAAGATCGGACACACCCCGGAGTCTTTTTGATCTAGGGGTTTCAATCATCACCCACCCAGGTAGGGTCAGGAAGCGTCCAGCTCCCCTTGGAGGAGGTGAGGACCGTGGCAGCCCACGACGACGACATCAACCGCGGCATCCGGCCGGGGCGGGGGTCTGAGGACCCCGCCGGCCAGGTTGCCTATCTCGAGCAGGAAATCGCCGTCCTGCGCCGCAAGCTCGCCGACTCTCCGCGACACACGAGGATTCTCGAGGAGCGGATCGTCGAGCTGCAGACGAACCTGGCCGGCGTGTCCGCGCAGAACGAGCGGCTCGCCCATACGCTCCGCGAGGCCCGCGACCAGATCGTGGCCCTCAAGGAGGAGGTCGACCGGCTCGCGCAGCCGCCGGCCGGCTTCGGTGTCTTCCTGCAGGCCAACGAGGACGGCACGTGCGACATCTTCACCGGGGGCCGCAAGCTCCGGGTGAACGTGAGCCCCGGCGTCGAGCTCGACGAGCTCAGGCGGGGCCAGGAGGTCATGCTCAACGAGGCGCTCAACGTGGTCGAGGCCATGGAATTCGAGCGCGCCGGCGACATCGTCACCCTCAAGGAGATCCTCGAGGACGGCGAGCGCGCGCTGGTCGTCGGGCACACCGACGAGGAGCGGGTGGTCCGGCTCGCCGAACCGCTCCTCGACATCACCATCCGACCCGGCGACGCCCTGCTCCTGGAACCCAGGTCGGGCTACGTCTACGAGGTCGTCCCGAAGAGCGAGGTCGAGGAGCTCGTCCTCGAAGAGGTCCCGGACGTCGACTACGACAAGATCGGCGGCCTGGGCAACCAGATCGAGCTGATCCGCGACGCGGTCGAGCTGCCCTACCTCTACCCCGACCTCTTCAAGGAGCACGAGCTGCGGCCCCCGAAGGGCATCCTGCTCTACGGCCCGCCCGGCTGCGGCAAGACGCTGATCGCGAAGGCCGTCGCCAACTCCCTTGCCAAGAAGGTCGCCGAGGTGACCGGCCAGCCCGCGGGGAAGTCCTACTTCCTCAACATCAAGGGCCCCGAGCTCCTCAACAAGTACGTCGGCGAGACCGAGCGGCACATCCGCCTCGTCTTCCAGCGTGCCCGGGAGAAGGCGAGCGAGGGCACCCCCGTCATCGTCTTCTTCGACGAGATGGAATCCCTCTTCCGCACCCGCGGATCCGGTGTCAGCTCGGACGTGGAGAACACCATCGTCCCGCAGCTGCTCGCCGAGATCGACGGCGTGGAGGGCCTGGAGAACGTCATCGTCATCGGCGCCTCCAACCGCGAGGACATGATCGACCCCGCGATCCTGCGGCCCGGCCGGCTCGACGTGAAGATCAAGATCGAGCGTCCGGACGCGGAGGCGGCCAAGGACATCTTCGCCAAGTACCTGACCGCCACCCTCCCGCTGCACTCCGACGACCTCTCCGAGCACAACGGCTCGAAGGCGGCGGCCGCCCACGCGATGATCCAGTCCGTGGTCGAGCAGATGTACGCGGAAAGCGAGGAGAACCGCTTCCTCGAGGTCACGTACGCCAACGGCGACAAGGAAGTCCTGTACTTCAAGGACTTCAATTCCGGCGCGATGATCCAGAACATCGTCGACCGGGCCAAGAAGATGGCCATCAAGGCATTCCTCGACCACGACCAGAAGGGCATCCGCGTCTCCCACCTCCTCCAGGCTTGCGTGGACGAGTTCAAGGAGAACGAGGACCTGCCCAACACCACCAACCCCGACGACTGGGCCCGGATCTCCGGCAAGAAGGGCGAGCGGATCGTCTTCATCCGCACCCTCGTCACCGGAAAGCAGGGCGCGGACACCGGCCGCTCCATCGACACGGTGGCGAACACCGGTCAGTACCTGTAGGAACACGCACCGGCTGCGGGTGTCCGGAACCGGACGTCCGCAGCCGGTGCGTTCCACTCACCGAACCGCTTCTGATCTCCCCGTGCGCACGAGGCCGCGCCAGGCCCGTGGGCACCGCCGTGACTCGCATCCCGCGCAGCGCGGCGCCGGGCAAGGAGGGCCGCATGACCGTACGGCGAGTAATGGGCATCGAGACGGAGTACGGGATCTCCGTCCCCGGGCACCCCAACGCCAATGCCATGCTCACCTCGTCCCAGATCGTCAACGCCTACGCGGCGGCGATGCACCGGGCGCGGCGCGCCCGCTGGGACTTCGAGGAGGAGAACCCGCTGCGGGACGCCCGCGGCTTCGACCTCGCCCGCGAGGCCGCCGACTCCAGCCAGCTCACCGACGAGGACATCGGCCTCGCCAACGTCATCCTGACCAACGGCGCGCGGCTCTACGTGGACCACGCCCACCCCGAGTACAGCTCCCCCGAGGTCACCAACCCGCGCGACGCCGTGCTCTGGGACAAGGCCGGCGAGCGGATCATGGCCGAGGCGGCCGAGCGGGCCGCCCAGCTCCCCGGCGCCCAGCCGATCCACCTCTACAAGAACAACACCGACAACAAGGGCGCCTCCTACGGCACGCACGAGAACTACCTGATGAAGCGGGAGACCCCCTTCTCGGACATCGTGCGCCACCTGACGCCCTTCTTCGTCTCCCGCCAGGTCGTCACCGGCGCCGGGCGCGTCGGCATCGGCCAGGACGGGCGGAAGGACGGCTTCCAGATCAGCCAGCGGGCGGACTACTTCGAGGTCGAGGTCGGCCTGGAGACCACCCTCAAGCGCCCCATCATCAACACCCGCGACGAGCCGCACGCGGACGCGGAGCGCTACCGCCGCCTCCACGTGATCATCGGCGACGCGAACCTCTCCGAGATCTCGACCTACCTCAAGCTGGGCACCACGGCGCTGGTCCTCTCCATGATCGAGGACTCCTTCATCACCGTCGACCTCGCCGTCGACCAGCCCGTGCGCACCCTCCACCACGTCTCCCACGACCCGACGCTCCAGTACCTCGTCACGCTCCGCAGCGGCCGGACGCTCACCGCGGTGCAGTTGCAGATGGAGTACTTCGAGCTGGCGCGCAAGTACGTGGAGGAGCGGTACGGGGCGGACGCCGACGAGCAGACCAAGGACGTCCTGGCCCGCTGGGAGGACACGCTCAACCGGCTGGAGAACGACCCGATGAGCCTGGCCGGCGAGCTGGACTGGATCGCCAAGCGGGAGCTCATGGAGGGCTACCGCCGCCGCGACGGCCTGGACTGGGACGCCGCCCGGCTGCACCTGGTGGACCTCCAGTACGCGGACGTGCGCCCCGAGAAGGGCCTGTACAACCGCCTGGTGGCCCGCGGCCGCATGAAGCGCCTGCTGGACGAGCCCACGGTGGAGCGGGCGGAGACGAGCCCTCCCGAGGACACCAGGGCCTACTTCCGCGGCCGCTGTCTGGAGCAGTACGCGGACGACGTGGCCGCCGCCTCCTGGGACTCGGTCATCTTCGACCTGCCCGGCCGGGACTCGCTCCAGCGGGTCCCGACCCTGGAACCCCTGCGGGGTACCAAGGAGCACGTGAAGGACCTCCTGGACCGCTGCCGCACGGCGGAGGAACTGGTCCGGGTCCTCTCCGGGGGCTGAGCGGCGCCCGGGAATTCCCGGATTCCCGGACGCGGCTGAAATGCCCGGGGACTGGGAATCATGGGAACAGTGCCCGGACGTTCTAGAAACTGCGGGGCCGATGTCAGTCCCGGCTTGTAGGGTCTGATCTTGTAGGGATCCGAACGAGCGGGCCGATTCGAGCGGGGTGAGGTTTATGGCGACCAAGGACACCGGCGGCGGACAGCAGAAGGCGACGCGTTCCACCGAGGAGGTCGAGGAGACCACCACGGAGGCGAGCTCCGACCTCAAGGAACGCCAGGAGAAGCTGAGCGACGACGTCGACTCGGTACTGGACGAAATCGACGATGTGCTTGAGGAGAACGCCGAGGACTTCGTTCGAAGCTTCGTGCAAAAGGGTGGCCAGTAGCCTTCGGATCGAAGGCCGGGGAACCCGGGCGCCGGGAATGCGTCGCCGCTTACGGGGGCGAGCGTTACCGCAAGAGGCAGGCGGCCAAAGGCAAGGCCGTACGAAGCGCGGCGCATGCGCCGGCAGGGCACACGCTCTGTCGGCGCATGCCTCGCCATCGGCTGCAAAGCCCTCCTCAAGAGATCTCCGCGCGATCCGTCCTGCGGCTCCCGCCGCGCATGTGGATCACTGCCACAAGACGGGTAGGGTCCGTGGCGTACTGTGCTTCAACTGCAATTCGGCCATCGGCAAGTTGGGAGACGATCCCGACGTCCTTCGTCGGGCCATCGCATACCTGGAGGGACACGCGTGGAAGCCAACACTCGTAGCACGGGGCGACTGCCGGCGGCCTTCCTGACGCCGGGCTCGTCCTCGTTCATCGACTTCCTCTCCGACCACTCGCCGGAGCTGCTCCCGGGCAACCGGAGGCTCCCCGAGGGGATCGTCGAGGCGCCCCACGGCACGACCATCGTCGCCGCGACCTTCCCCGGCGGCGTGGTGCTCGCCGGTGACCGGCGGGCCACGATGGGCAACATGATCGCGCAGCGGGACATCGAGAAGGTGTTCCCGGCCGACGAGTACTCCGCGGTCGGCATCGCCGGTACGGCGGGCCTCGCGGTGGAGATGGTGAAGCTGTTCCAGCTGGAGCTGGAGCACTTCGAGAAGGTGGAGGGCGCGACCCTCTCCCTGGAGGGCAAGGCCAACCGCCTGTCCACGATGATCCGCGGCAACCTCGGCATGGCCATGCAGGGCCTCGCTGTCGTCCCGCTCTTCGCGGGCTGGGACGAGGGCCGGGAGAAGGGCCGGATCTTCTCCTACGACGTCACCGGCGGACGCTCCGAGGAGCACGGATACGCCGCCACGGGCTCGGGCTCGATCTTCGCGCGCGGCTCGATGAAGAAGCTCTACCGGGACGACCTGACCGAGCAGCAGGCCACCACGCTCGTCGTCCAGGCGCTGTACGACGCGGCGGACGACGACTCGGCGACCGGCGGGCCCGACATGGCCCGCGGGATCTTCCCGATCGTCACCGTCATCACCGACGAGGGCTTCCGCCGGCTCACCGACGCGGAGTCCTCCGAGCTGGCCCGGTCGGTCACCGAGCGGCGCCTGGAGCAGCCCGACGGGCCGCGCGCCGCCCTGCTCTGACCCCTCGTCGCCTCCCTGTAGAAGCCCAGAAGAAAGGGACGGATAGCCGGTGTCCACGCCGTTCTATGTCTCACCCCAGCAGGCCATGGCCGACCGGGCCGAGTACGCCCGCAAGGGCATCGCCCGTGGCCGCAGCCTGGTCGTCCTCCAGTACGCCGACGGCATCGTCTTCGTCGGCGAGAACCCGTCCCGCGCGCTGCACAAGTTCAGCGAGATCTACGACCGGATCGGCTTCGCCGCCGCCGGCAAGTACAACGAGTACGAGAACCTGCGGATCGGCGGTGTGCGCTACGCGGACCTGCGCGGCTACACCTACGACCGCGACGACGTGACGGCCCGCGGGCTGGCCAACGTCTACGCCCAGACCCTGGGCACCATCTTCTCCAGCGCGGGCGAGAAGCCCTACGAGGTGGAGCTGGTGGTCGCCGAGGTCGGCTCGGAGCCCGAGGGCGACCAGATCTACCGGCTGCCGCACGACGGCTCGATCGTGGACGAGCACGGCTCGGTCGCGGTCGGCGGCAACGCGGAGCAGATCAGCTCCTTCCTGGACCAGCGGCACCGCGACGGCATGTCCCTCGCCGAGGCGCTGAAGCTGGCCGTGCAGGCGCTGTCCCGGGACACCAACGGCACCGAGCGGGAGATCCCCGCGGAGCGCCTGGAGGTGGCGGTCCTGGACCGCACCCGCCCGCAGCAGCGCAAGTTCAAGCGGATCGTCGGCCGGCAGCTGGTGCGGCTGCTCGGCGCGGACGACGCGGCGGTGACCAAGACGGACGACCCGTCCGACGAGGCCGACGAGGCCGCGGAGGAGTAGGCCGCCGCCCCCTGGCGCGTACGGGAAGGGCCCCGGGACCGGTCGGATCGGTCCCGGGGCCCTTCCGTGTGCCCGGGGGCGCCCCTCAGGCCGTCGGGGCGGGGCCCGAGGAGCCGCGGACGGCGAGTTCGACGGGGAGCACCGCCGGCTCGGGCCGCTCGCCCGAGAGGGCCGCCAGGAGGGCCGCCATGCCGCGCCCGCCGAACTCCTCGGCGGGCAGCCGGACGGTGGTCAGTTCCGGTTCGAGGGCGGTCGCGAGGGCCATGTCGTCGAAGCCGGTGACCGAGAGGTCCTCGGGGATCCGGAGGCCGAGCCGCCGGGCCGCCTTGTAGACCCCGGCGGCGAGGATGTCGTCGTCGCAGACGACCGCGGTGGGCCGGGGGCCGGGGGCGGTCAGGGCGTGGTGCGCGGCCTCCACGGCGTCGGCGGTGTTCAGGCGCGCGCGTGCGGTGCGCAGCTCGGCGCCGCTCAGGGCCTCGTCGAGGACGGCGGCGCGGGCGTCGAAGGTCCAGGAGGGCACGGCGGACGCCAGGTGCAGGAAGCGGCGGTGTCCGAGGTCCAGGAGGTGGCGGGTGACCCGGCGCATCCCGTCGGCGACGTCGAGGTTGACGTGGGCGGCGGCGCCGGGGTCGGCCGGGTCGCTGTCGAGCATGACGAGGGGCAGGTCGCCGCCCTGGAAGGCCGCGAGCGCGTCGGTGGCCATGGAGGAGGCGAGCACGCCGTCGAGGGCCGCCGGGGCGGAGGCGAAGGGGTCCTTGGCGGGGCCGATGCCGTCGGGGGAGGGGTAGAGGACCACGCCGAAGCCGTGCCGGGCGGCCTCGACGGCGGCGCCGGTGTAGACGTGCGCGAAGAACTCGTTGGTGAGCGCGGGGACGACGAGCAGGGCGGTGCGGGTGCGGCCCAGGCGCAGGTTGCGGGCGGCCAGGTTGGGCCGGTAGCCGAGTCCGGCGGCGGCCTCGCGCACGGCCTGGGCGGTGCGCTCGGAGACGCGCCCGCGCCACTTCTCGCCGAGCACGAGGGAGACGGTGGCCTGGGAGACGCCGGCCGCCCTGGCGACGTCCCGGCTGGTGGGACGGCTTGCGCTGACGGGTTCCGGGCTGTGCACGCGTGCCTCCGCGACGGCTGGTGGTCCGGCACGCGGGGTGGACCGGCGCGCTGCCGACATGGTACGTATGACCCGACACGTTATACGTAACACTTGAGAACCTGGGGCTGACGCCCGAGGAGGGGAGACGACATGGCCACCGAGGCCGGGGCGAGCGGCGGCTATCTCGACATCCTGAGGGCGCCGCACGCCGTCCGACTGCTGGCCGGCACGCTGGTCGGCCGGCTGCCCAACGGCACGGGCCCCATCGCCATCACCGTGTTCACGCGCGCGGAGGGCGGCAGCTACAGCCTGGCCGGCGGGCTCATCGCCGCGTACGGCCTGGCCACCGCCGTCGGCCAGCCGCTGCTCGGCCGCGCCGTCGACCTGAAGGGGCAGCCCCGGGTCCAGCTCCCGGCGGCCCTGATATCGGCCGCGGGCATGGCCGCCCTGGCCGTCACGGGCATCGGGAACCTCCTCCTGGCCTACGTCGCCGTGCTGGTCGCCGGGCTCTTCACGCCGCCCCTGGAGGGCGGCCTGCGGGCCCTGTGGCCGAGCGTGCTGGGCCGCGAGGACCGGGTCCACCGGGCGTACGCCCTGGACGCCGTCGCCCAGGAGGTCATGTTCACCGTCGGGCCGCTGCTGCTGACCCTGCTGGTCGCGTTCTGGTCGCCCGCCGCCGCCCTCGTCGTCATCAACGTCCTCGGCGTCCTCGGCGCCCTGTCCGTGGTGCTCTCCAAGCCCTCCCGCACCTGGCGCTCCGCGCCCCGCGAGGCCCACTGGCTGGGCGCGCTGCGCTCCCGGGGGCTGCTCGCGCTGCTGGCCTCGTTCTTCTTCGTCGGGCTCGCCCTCGGCTCCATCACGGTCGCCGGCGTCGCCTACGCGGACGACCGGTCCAACGAGGCCGTGTACGGCTGGCTGATGGCCGCCCTGGGCCTCGGTGCCCTGATCGGGGGCGTCTTCTACGGCGCCCGCCAGTGGGCCGGCGCGCCCGAGCGCCGGCTGCGGGTCCTGGTGCTGCTGCTGGCGCTGGGCTACCTGCCGCTGATGCTGGTGCCCGGCCCGGTCGCGATGACCGCGCTCGCCGCCCTCGCCGGCGTCTTCCTGGCCCCCGCCATCGCCTGCGCCTTCCTGGTGGTCGACCGGCACGCCCCGGCCGGCACGGTCACCGAGGCGTTCTCCTGGCTCGTCACCACCTTCGGCGTGGGCGCCGCTCTCGGCTCGGCCGTCTCCGGACCGGTCGTCGAACTGTCCGGGACCCCCGCCGGATTCGCCGTGGCGGGCGCGGGCGGCTTCGTCGCCTTCCTGGTCCTCCTCGCCACCGGCCGGGTCCTGGGCGGCTCCCCGCCCGCGCGACACGCCGTCAGCGGGGGCGCGGTGAACAGCGGCGCCACAGCCGCGGGGGCCGAAAACAGCACGCGCTCATCGGAAAATGATCGAAACGGGGCCGCCGAACCCGGTTTCAGCACAGGCCATCAGGCGTAATGTTCAGACATGGACCGCCGCATTTTCGGGCTGGAGAACGAGTACGGCGTCACGTGCACGTTCAGGGGACAGCGCCGACTGTCTCCTGACGAAGTGGCGCGCTACCTCTTCCGCCGTGTCGTGTCATGGGGCCGCAGCAGCAATGTCTTCCTGCGGAACGGCGCCCGCCTGTACCTGGACGTGGGTTCGCATCCGGAATACGCAACTCCCGAATGCGACAACGTGGTCGAACTGGTCACGCACGACAAGGCAGGCGAGCGCATTCTCGAAGGTCTCCTCGTCGACGCGGAACGCCGCCTGCACGAGGAGGGAATCGCGGGCGACGTCTATCTCTTCAAGAACAACACCGACTCAGCGGGAAACTCCTACGGCTGCCACGAGAACTATCTCGTCGCCCGGCACGGTGAGTTCTCCCGGCTCGCGGACATCCTCATTCCGTTCCTCGTCACCCGCCAGCTGATCTGCGGCGCCGGAAAGGTGCTGCAGACCCCGCGCGGGGCGGTCTACTGCGTCTCCCAGCGTGCCGAGCACATCTGGGAGGGCGTCAGCTCCGCCACCACCCGTTCGCGCCCCATCATCAACACCCGCGACGAACCGCACGCGGACGCCGAGCGCTACCGCAGGCTCCACGTCATCGTCGGCGACTCCAACATGTCCGAGACGACCATGCTCCTCAAGGTCGGCGCCACCGACCTCGTCCTGCGCATGATCGAGGCGGGCACCGTGATGCGCGACCTGACCCTGGAGAACCCGATCCGGGCCATCCGCGAGGTCAGCCACGACATCACCGGCCAGCGCAAGGTGCGCCTCGCCAGCGGGCGGGAGGCGTCCGCCCTGGAGGTCCAGCGGGAGTACTACGAGAAGGCCGCCGACTTCGTCGACCGCCGGGGCATCCGCAGCGGCGTCGTCGCCCAGGTCCTGGAGCTCTGGGGCCGCACGCTCGACGCGATCGAGCAGGAGCAGCTCGACCGCATCGAGACCGAGATCGACTGGGTCATGAAGTACCGGCTCATCGAGCGCTACCGGGCCAAGCACAACATGACCATGTCGCACCCGCGGGTCGCCCAGATAGACCTCGCGTACCACGACATCCACCGCCGCCGCGGGCTGTACTACCTGCTCCAGAAGAACGGCCAGGCGGCCCGGATCTGCAACGACATCAAGATCTTCGAGGGCAAGTCGGTGCCCCCGCAGACCACCAGGGCCCGGCTGCGCGGCGATTTCATCCGCCGCGCGCAGGAGCAGCGCCGGGACTTCACGGTCGACTGGGTGCACCTCAAGCTCAACGACCAGGCGCAGCGCACCGTGTTGTGCAAGGACCCGTTCCGCTCCGTCGACGACCGGGTGGAAAAGCTGATCGCCGGGATGTAGGACCGGTTCCGGCGCGTTCATCGGCCCCGCACGTTTCACGTGCGGGGCCGACGGCATCACACGGTGGTCCCCTAGAGTGTCGGGACAACTACTGTGCCGTCTGAGATCTGAGGAACTAGTGCGCCGACTTGCCGGCCTGCTCGTCGTCCCGCTGCTGCTGCTCTCCACAGCGGCCTGCGGAAGTGACGACAAGGGCTCCGATTCCGGTTCGATGAAGAACGGTCTCCCCGCCATCACCGCGGGTGAGAAGTTCGGGGAGAAGCCGACCCTGGCGAAGGGCGTCGGCGACCCGCCGAAGGCCCTGAAGGTCAACGTCATCAGCGAGGGCAAGGGCGCGGTCACGAAGAAGGGCGACGCGGTCCAGGTGAACTACCTGGGCCAGGCGTGGGACTCCACCACCCCGTTCGACAACAGCTTCGACCGGAAGCAGCCCTTCGACCTGACGCTGGGCGCCGGGCAGGTCATCAAGGGCTGGGACCAGGGCCTCGAGGGCCAGAAGGTCGGCAGCCGCGTCGAGATCGGCATCCCGCCGGAGCTCGGCTACGGCGCGCAGGGTCAGGGCGACATCAAGCCGAACGCCACCCTCGTCTTCGTCGTGGACATCCTGAAGGCCGTCACCATCCCGAAGTCCGCCGAGGGCACCCCGGTGGCCCAGGACGACAAGAACCTGCCCCAGGTCGGCACCAACACCGACGGCAAGCAGCCCTCGCTGACGGTGCCGAAGGTGAACCCGCCGACCAAGCTGGTCTCCAACTACGTCCTGGAGTCCAAGGGCGAGACCGTCGCCGCCACCGACACCGTGGTCGTGAACTACGTCGCCGCCCTGTGGAAGGACGGCAAGGTCTTCGACTCGACGTACACCGCGGGCAAGCCGGTGAACTTCCCGCTGGCCAACCTGACCCTGAAGGGCCTGAAGGACGGCCTCACCGGCAAGAAGGTCGGCAGCCGGGTCCTCATCGTGGCCCCGCCGTCCGAGGCGTTCGGCGCCGAGGAGAAGCAGGGCATCCCGAAGAACTCCACCCTGGTGTTCGCCGTCGACATCCTGGCGAAGATGTAAGACTGTCCTGGTCGTGCGGACCGTCGTCCGCGCGGTTCACGTTTTTCATGAGGAGCGCACTGCAGTGAGCATCGAGAAGCCCGAGGTCGACTTCCCGGGCGGCGAGCCGCCGGCCGACCTGGAGATCAAGGACCTCTGGGAGGGTGACGGCGCGGTCGCCGAGGCCGGCGACCTCGTCAACGTCCACTACGTGGGTGTGTCCTTCGACTCCGGCGAGGAGTTCGACGCCTCCTGGAACCGCGGCGCGCCGCTGGAGTTCCAGCTCGGTGTCGGCATGGTCATCCAGGGCTGGGACAAGGGCGTCCAGGGCATGAAGGTCGGCGGCCGCCGCCAGCTCGTCATCCCCGCGCACCTCGCCTACGGCGACCGCGGCGCCGGCGGCAAGATCGGCCCCGGCGAGACGCTGATCTTCGTCTGCGACCTCGTGGGCGTGAAGAAGCCCTGACCCGCACCCCGGGTCGACGCGCAGGGCCCCCGCCGTCACGGCGGGGGCCCTCGCTTTTGCCCGGACACCCCGGGGCGGTACGGTCGGACGTCCGGGAAGCGGATCCGGCGGGGATCCGGCGAAGAAGAGGGTGCGGGGCGTCGATGGCGATTGCCAAGGCCGAGCGGCTGATGAATCTGGCCCTGTGCCTGCTCGGAACCCGCCGCCCGCTGAGCAAGCGGGAGCTGCGGGGCTCCATCGAGGCGTACATGGAGGCCACCGGCGAGGACGCCTTCAACCGCATGTTCGAGCGGGACAAGGACGACCTCCGCGAGCTGGGCCTGGTCATCGAGACCGTCGAGAACCTGGACGGCGACACCGGCTACCTCGCCCGCCGCGACTCCAACCGCCTGCCCGCCATCACCCTCGACGCCGAGGAGGCCGCCGCCCTCGGGCTGGCCGCCAAGGTCTGGCAGCAGGCCCGCCTCGCCGGAGCGGCCAGCGGCGCCCTGCAGAAGCTGCGCGCGGCCGGGATGCCCGAGGCGGAGGACGCGTACGACGCCCAGCCCAGCGCCCTCGAACCGCGCATCCCGGTGCACGAGGCCGCCTTCGAACCGCTGATGCTGGCCTGCCGCGACCGCCGCCCCGTCGTCTTCGACTACCGCAAGGGCAACGCCGCCCGTTCCGGCACACGGCACGTCGAGCCGTGGACCCTGGAGTGCTGGCGCGGCCACTGGTACCTCGCGGGCTGGGACCGCGACCGCGGCGCCGAGCGGGTCTTCCGGCTCTCCCGTATCACCGGCAAGGTCCGCTCCCGGGCCGGTGCCTTCACCGCGCCCGTGCCCGACGCCGTCACCGTCCGGGAGACCGTCGAGAGCTGGGCGGGGGAGACCGCCACCCGCTCCGCGCGGATCCGGCTGCGCGCCGGCGCGGGCTACCCGCTGCGCTCCCGCGCCCAGTCCGTGCGCGAGGGCGCCGACGGCTGGGACGAGCTGGAGATCCCGTACGGGCACGGCCTCGACGCCTGGCTCGTGGAGTTCGGCCCGGACGTGGTCGTGCTGGAGCCCGCCGATCTGCGGGCCGACGTGGTCGAGCGGCTGCGCGCCGTGGCCAAGGGCTGAGGGGAAGAGGACCATGGCGGCGAACGCGATCGACCAGACGAGGCGGATGCTCTCCCTCGTCACCTACCTCCGCGAGCGGCCCGGCGCGCACGTCGCCGACGTCGCCCGCGCCTTCGGGATCACCGAGGACGAGCTGATCTCCGACCTCGACGTGCTCCCCATGTGCGGCACCAGCTTCCGCGGCGGCGACCTGCTCGACATCGACACCGACGGCGACCGCATCTGGTGGCACAACCCCGACGACGTCGCCGCCCCGCTGCGGCTCGCCGCCGACGAGGCGACCGCCCTGCTCGTCGCCGCCCGCGCGGTGGCCACCCTGCCCGGTCTGCGCGAGGGCGACCGCGAGGCGCTGCTGCGCGCCACCGCCAAGCTGGAGGCGGCGGCCGGCGAGGCGGCCGGGGCCAGCTCCCGGCTCTCGGTGACCTTCGAGTCCGAGGGCGGGGTCTTCGCCGAGGTCGACCGGGCGATCTCCGAGCGCCGCCGGCTGTGGCTGCGCTACTACTCGCCGGCCCGCGACGAGCTGACCGAGCGCGAGGTGGACCCGATCCGCCTCTTCGCCGTCGGCCACACGTACATGGAGGCGTGGTGCCGCCTCTCCGAGGCGCGCCGCACCTTCCGGCTCGACCGGGTCGCCGAGATCCGGATCCTCGACGAGCACGCCGCCCCGCCGGAGCTGGAGCTGCGGGACCTGTCGGAGGGGCTGGTCCAGCCCTCCGCCGACGACCCCGAGGTCGTGATCGAGGTCGGCCCCGGGGGCCGCTGGGTCGCCGAGTACTACCCGCACGACCGCGCGGAGGAGCTGCCCGACGGCGGCCTGCGGATCACCCTGCGAACCCCCGCCCCCGCCTCCCTGCGCCGGCTGGCGCTGCGGCTCGGCAGCGACGGGCGGATCGTCGCGCCGCGCGAGCTCGCGGACAGCGCGCGCGAGGCGGCGTCCGCAGCGCTGGCCGCGTACGAGGGCTGAGAGCGAGCGGGACGGTACGTTCCGGGGGGACCGGGCATCGTTCCCGGTGACCCGCACACCCGCACCGCAGTGACACACGCCCGTACCGCAGTGACGTACACCCGTACCGCAGTGTCGTAGACCCGTACCGCAGTGGGGAGCAGAAGAGCATGTCCGTGATGTCCTCGACGCCCGGTCTCTCGGCGACGGTCGCCCCGGTCCACTTCAAGGCCGCCTGCCCCGAGTGCCGCTCCCGCTTCGAGCTCTCCGCGGGAGCCCTGCGGCTCGCCATCGGCGCCAGCCGCCGCACCACCTTCTACTCCTTCACCTGCCCCGAGTGCGGCAGCTCCGTCCGCAAGCCCGCGGGCGAGCGGATCATCGAGCTGCTCACCGGCGGCGGGGTCAACACCCTGCGGCTGCACACCACCGGCTGACGGCCCCGGCCGGCGGGCGGTCTAGGCTCGGCACATGTTCTGGCCCATGCTCGCCATCGCCCTCGGCTTCCTCGGCATCGCCGTCCTCGGCGCCCTCGGCATCAAGGTCTTCCTGGAGGCCCAGCGCCTCGGCCGCCAGGTCGCCGACACCACACAGCGCATCAACCGCGCCGCCGAGGAGCTGGAGCGGGCCGCCGGCGACCTGGCCAGGACCGGAGAGACGCTGCGCTGAATCCGTGCCGTACGCTGCGAAGAGCTTCGCGGCCAGGGTCCGCGGGACGAAATCGTGAGTATGCACAGGCATTGCCGCCCGTTTACTCCTGCGGGTTACGATCGCTTGCAGCGCGGCGGCCGGACGCATGTCCGACCGGCCGGGCACCGCACTCCAATGTCGCCTCGGTGAAGAAGGTAAACAGCTATGGGTAGGCTCGGCCCCACCGAGATCATTCTCATCCTCGTCGTGATCATCCTGCTGTTCGGCGCCAAGAAGCTCCCTGACATGGCCCGCTCGCTGGGCAAGTCGGCCCGCATCCTCAAGAGCGAGGCGAAGGCCATGAAGTCCGACGACCAGCAGAACGCCGCCCCGGCCGACCCGCCCCAGCCCGGCGCCCAGGACCAGCAGCCCGCGCCCCGCACCATCCAGGCCGCGCCCGGCGACGTGACCAGCTCGCGTCCCGTGACCGAGCCCACGGACACCACCAAGCGCTGACCCGGTCCGCCGCGGCCGTCGCGACCACGCGACGGCTGCCGCACGAGATGAGGACGTGGGTTGCTCAAGTCTGCCCGCAAGCAGGAGAAGGATCCCGAGGGCCGGATGCCCCTCGTGGAGCACCTGCGTGAACTCCGGAACCGCCTCGCGAAGGGCCTGCTGGCCATCGCGGCGGTGACCGTCGTGGCCCTCGTGTACAGCGAGGAGCTGATGCAGTTCCTGACCAAGTCGGTGCCCACCTGCGCCGCCGGCGTCACCAGCAGCGGCGGCAACTGCGCCATCGTGTCCTTCAACACGCTGATGGCGCCCTTCAGCACGACGATCCAGCTCTCCCTCACCGCCGGTCTCGTCGTCGCGAGTCCGGTCTGGCTGTACCAGCTCTGGGCCTTCATCGCCCCGGGACTCCACAAGAACGAGAAGAAGTACACGTACGCCTTCGTGGCCGCCGCGGTCCCGCTCTTCGCGGCCGGCGCCTACCTCGCGTACCTCATCCTTCCCGTCAGCGTGAAGGTGCTGATCAGCCTCACCCCGGAGGGCTCCGCCAACATCCTCGGGCTGAACGACGTCCTCGACTTCACCCTGCGCATGGTGCTCGTCTTCGGCCTCGCCTTCGAGCTCCCGCTCGTCCTGGTGATGCTCAACCTCACCGGCGTCCTCAGCGGCAAGCGGATGGCCGGCTGGTGGCGCGGCGTGATCATGGGTGTCTTCATCTTCGGCGCCGTCATCACCCCCACCACCGACCCCGTCGGCATGCTGGCCCTGGCCGGGCCGATCACCGTCCTCTACTTGGCGGCCGTCGGCTTCTCGCTGCTCAACGACAAGCGGCGCGCCCGGCGCAACCCGGACGCCGAGCTCGACGACGACGAGGCATCGGAGCTCGACCTCACCCCCGAGCCGGTGACCGGGCCCGAGACCGTCAGCGCCGCCCGGGCCCTGCCCGAGCAGGCCACCGGAGAGTCGGACGGAGCCAGGTCGCACCGGCTGAACGGCTACGACGACATCACCTGAGCCGGGCCCCGTCGGCCTGACCAGGGGCCCCGTCGGCCCATCCCACCGCGGACGCGGCCGGGGCGCGCACACCGCGCCCCGGCCGCGTCCGCGTTCCGGGCCGCCCCGGAGCCGTCCCGGAGCCGTCCCCGAGGCCGCGTCCGGCCGCGCCGGACGAAGCCGGGCGAAGCCGGTCGATAAAGATCGCGTCACTGTCGGAGGCGGCGGGTAGGCTCGATGACAAGATGACAGAGGACCTCACACCTGCCGAAGCGTACGCAGCCGCCCGCGCACGCAACGCCGAGCAGGCCACCGCGCTGGCCCCCTTCCGCGAGATGTACGAGTTCGGGCTGGACCCCTTCCAGATCGAGGCGTGCACGGCTCTCGAAGCGGGCAAGGGCGTGCTCGTCGCCGCTCCCACGGGATCCGGCAAGACCATCGTCGGCGAGTTCGCCGTCCACCTCGCCCTGCTCCAGGGCCGCAAGTGCTTCTACACGACGCCCATCAAGGCGCTCTCCAACCAGAAGTACGCCGACCTCGTCAAGCGCTACGGCCACGACAAGGTCGGCCTGCTCACCGGCGACAACAGCGTCAACGGGGACGCCCCGATCGTCGTCATGACCACCGAGGTCCTCCGCAACATGCTGTACGCGGGCTCCCAGGCGCTCTCCGGCCTCGGCTACGTGGTCATGGACGAGGTGCACTACCTCTCCGACCGCTTCCGGGGCGCCGTCTGGGAGGAAGTGATCATCCACCTCCCCGAGTCCGTGACCCTGGTGTCGCTCTCCGCGACCGTCTCCAACGCCGAGGAGTTCGGCGACTGGCTCGACACCGTGCGCGGCGACACCGAGGTGATCGTCTCCGAGAGCCGCCCCGTGCCGCTGTGGCAGCACGTGCTGGCCGGCCGCCGGATGTACGACCTCTTCGAGGAGGAGACCGACCACGGCGGCCGGGGCGCCTCCCGCCGCGAGGTCAACCCCGACCTGCTCCGCCTCGCCCGCACCGAGAACTCGCGCACGTACAACCCCCGCGACCGGCGCCGCGGCAAGATGGTCCGCGAGGCCGACCGCGAGCGCGAGCGGCGTCAGCGCTCCCGGATCTGGACCCCGGGCCGGCCCGAGGTCATCGAGCGGCTCGACGCCGAGGGCCTGCTGCCCGCCATCACCTTCATCTTCAGCCGCGCCGCCTGCGAGGCCGCCGTCCAGCAGTGCCTCTACGCGGGCCTCCGGCTCAACGACGACGAGGGACGCCGCCGGGTCCGGGAGATCGTCGAGGAGCGCACCGCCGCCATCCCCGACGAGGACCTCCACGTCCTCGGCTACTTCGAGTGGGTCGAAGCCCTGGAGCGTGGCATCGCCGCCCACCACGCGGGAATGCTGCCGACCTTCAAGGAGGTCGTCGAGGAGCTCTTCGTCCGCGGCCTCGTCAAGGCCGTCTTCGCCACCGAGACCCTCGCCCTCGGCATCAACATGCCGGCCCGCTCCGTGGTCCTGGAGAAGCTGGTCAAGTGGAACGGGGAGCAGCACGCCGACATCACCCCCGGCGAATACACCCAGCTCACCGGCCGCGCCGGCCGCCGGGGCATCGACGTCGAGGGACACGCCGTCGTCCTGTGGCAGCGCGGCCTCGACCCGGCCCACCTCGCCGGACTCGCCGGCACCCGGACCTATCCGCTCCGCTCCAGCTTCAAGCCCTCGTACAACATGGCGGTCAACCTGGTCGACCAGTTCGGCCGGCACCGCTCGCGCGAGCTGCTGGAGACCTCCTTCGCCCAGTTCCAGGCCGACCGCTCCGTCGTCGGGATCTCCCGGCAGGTCCAGAAGAACGAGGAGGGCCTGGAGGGCTACCGCGAGGGCATGACCTGCCACCTCGGCGACTTCGAGGAGTACGCGCGGCTGCGCCGCGACCTCAAGGACCGCGAGACGGAGCTGGCCCGCCAGGGCGCCACCCAGCGCCGCGCCGAGGCCGCCGCCGCCCTGGAGAAGCTCAAGCCCGGCGACGTCATCCACGTGCCGACCGGCAAGTTCGCCGGACTCGCCCTCGTCCTCGACCCGGGCATCCCCGCCGGGCGGACCAACGGCCACCGCGGCTTCGAGCACCACGACGGGCCCCGCCCGCTGGTCCTCACCGCCGAGCGGCAGGTCAAGCGGCTCGCCTCGATCGACTTCCCGGTCCCCGTCGAGGCGCTGGAGCGGATGCGGATCCCGCGCTCCTTCAACCCGCGCTCCCCGCAGTCCCGCCGCGACCTGGCCTCCGCGCTGCGCACCAAGGCCGGGCACCTCAACCCGGAGCGGCGCGGCAAGCAGCGCTCGGCCGCCGCCGACGACCGCGAGATCGCCCGGCTGCGCACCGAGATCCGGGCGCATCCCTGCCACGGCTGCGACGAGCGCGAGGACCACGCCCGCTGGGCCGAGCGCTACCACCGGCTGCAGCGGGACACCCAGCAGCTGGAGCGGCGCATCGAGGGCCGCACCAACACGATCGCCCGGACCTTCGACCGGATCGTCGCGCTCCTCACCGAGCTCGACTACCTGCGCGGCGACGACGTCACCGAGAACGGCAAGCGGCTCGCCCGGCTGTACGGGGAGCTCGACCTGCTCGCCAGCGAGTGCCTGCGCGAGGGCGTCTGGGAGGGGCTCAGCCCCGCCGAGCTCGCCGCCTGCGTCTCCGCGCTCGTCTTCGAGGCGCGGCAGGCCGACGACGCCGTGCCGCCGAAGCTGCCGGCCGGCAAGGCGAAGGCGGCGCTCGGCGAGATGGTGCGGATCTGGGGCCGGCTCGACGCGCTGGAGGACGAGTTCAAGCTCCACCAGGCCGAGGGTGTCGGCCAGCGCGAGCCCGATCTGGGATTCGCCTGGGCGGCCTTCCAGTGGGCCTCCGACAAGAGCCTGGACGAGGTGCTGCGCGAGGCCGAGATGCCGGCGGGCGACTTCGTCCGCTGGTGCAAGCAGGTCATCGACGTGCTCGGGCAGATCGCGGCGGCCGCTCCGAAGGAGAACAGCACGGTCGCGAAGAACGCCCGCAAGGCCGTCGAGTCGCTGCTGAGGGGGGTCGTGGCCTACAGCTCGGTCGGCTGAGCGGAACCTCCGCCGACCGGTCCGACGGTGAGTCCGATGGCTGTCCGACGGTGAGTCTGTCGGTGATCTGACAAGGGTTTTCCACAGGGGTGGCGGACGGGTGCGTCCTTCCGCTTCCATGAACTCGTACAGCGCTACGAGTACTTGGGGCACGTCACCACGCAACTCCTGCGGAAGGACACGCACGTGAGCACGCAAGCCGGTCCGTCCGCCGTCGCCACCACGACGGCGGACGGACGGAAGACAGTACAGGGGCCGTGCGGCGTGCCCCTGCTGGGGAATCTGCCGGAGTTCGGCAAGGACCCCCTCGCCTTCTTCGAACGGCTGCGTGAGCGCGGGGACTTCGTCCGCTGGCGCTTCGGGAACACCCCCGCCCTGTTCATCGCCCACCCCGAGACCATCGGCGAACTCCTCACCGAGGTCGAGCGGACCTTCGACCAGCCCGACCTCGGCATCGCCTTCCGCACCCTGCTCGGCGACGGGGTCGTCGTCGCCAAGGGCGCCGACTGGCGCCGCAAGCGCTCCCTCGTCCAGCCCTCCGTCCGCCCCCGGCAGGTCAAGTCGTACGCCGCCACCATGGCCGAGTGCGCCGTGGACCTCGCCGGGCGGTGGAGCGACGGTCAGCGGATCGACATCAAGAAGGAGATGGCGGCCCTCACCCAGCTCATCGCCGTCCGCACCATCTTCGGCGTCGACACGGCGGCCGACGCCGAGGCGATCGGGCGGGCCATGGACGTCGCCCAGCACGAGATCGGCGCCGAGTTCAGCGGCATCGGCGCCATGCTGCCCGACTGGGTGCCCACCCCCGGCCGGGCCAGGATCAAGAAGGCCACGGCCGTCATCGACACCGAGGTCGCCCGGGTCGTCGCCCGCCACCGCGACGGCGACACGGACCGGCCCGACCTGCTCAGCCGGCTGCTCGCCGCGCGGGACGAGACCGGCGCGCACCTCTCCGACCGGGAGATCCGCGACGAGACCGTCACGCTCTACATCGGCGGCCACGAGACGACCAGCTCCACCCTGGTCTGGGCGTGGTACCTGCTCTCCCACAACCCGCGCGTGGCCGAGGCGCTGGGCGCCGAGCTCGACCGGGTCCTCGGCGACCGGGACCCCGGCTTCGACGACTACGCCGGACTCGCCTACACCCAGGCCGTGGTGAAGGAGACCCTGCGGCTCTACCCGACGATCTGGCTGCTCACCGGCATCGCCAAGGAGGGCGCCGTGCTCGGCGGCGCCCCCGTCCCGGCCGGCACCCGCGTCTGGAGCAGCCAGTGGGCCACGCACCGGGACGCAAGGTGGTACGGGGACCCGCTGGAGTTCCGCCCCGAGCGCTGGCTGGAGCCCGGCGAGGGCGAGCAGGCGGAGGAGATACCGGAGTACGCCTGGTACCCCTTCGGCGGCGGCCCCCGGGTCTGCCTGGGCACCCGCTTCGCGATGGTCGAGGCCGTCCTCGTCCTCGCGGTCCTGGCCCGGCGCTTCCGCCTGGACCTCGACCCCGGCGAGATACGCCCGGTGCCGAGCCTGACCCTGCAGCCCGACCGGGAGGTCCTGGCGACGGTGCGGGCGCGGTAGGCGGGGAAGCGGGGAGGCCGGGCAGGTGAGCGACCGCCCGGGTGGGGCGGGCGCCCCTGGTGGGTGCCCGACAGGGCGGGCGCCGGTGGTCGTCCCGGCCGTCAGGCGGTGGCCAGGGACTCGGCCAGGGCGCGGAGTTCCGGGGTCCGCAGGACACGGTCGCCGAAGCCCGGCAGGGGGACGTGGAGGGCGGTCGTCCAGCGGGCGGGGATGGCGTCGGCGCCGTACACCGCGCCCGCGAGGATGCCCGTGACGGCGGCGACGGTGTCGGTGTCGCCGCCGAGGTCGACGGCGGCCCCGACGGCCTCCTCGTAGGACGCGGTGGTGCGCAGCGCCCAGAGGGCCGAGCCCAGGCAGGGCCAGACGGCGCCGTTGAACTCGGTGGCGTCCGCCGGGTGCCAGCCGGGGGCGAGGACCGTCGCCCAGCGTGCCCGGTGGGCCGGGGCGACCTCGGTGAGAGCGGCGGGGACCGCGGCGAGCGGGTCCTCGCCGAGGAGGGCGACGCGGACCAGCTCGTGCAGGACCGCGGTGCCCTCCCAGGCGGCGGCGTCCCCGTGGGTGAGGGCGGCGATCCGCCGGGCCGCGGCCATGGTGGCGGCCTGCCCGGCGGAGGCGAAGTACACGGCGGAGGTGGCGGCCCGCATCAGCGAACCGTTGCCCGCCGCGCGGCTGTTGAGCTGGAAGTGCAGGGCGGCGGCGGTGTCCCAGGGGTCGCCGCCGAGGAGCACGGCCTCGGTCTGCAGGCCGATGTCCTTCGGGTCGGCGGCGGCCCAGCGGCGGAAGCGGTCGAAGACGTCCGGGAGGTCGAGCCCGCCGCGTTCGAGCAGGGATTCGCCCACCAGCACACCCATCTGGGTGTCGTCGGTGGCCTCGCCCGGGTCCCAGCCGCCGCCACCGCACAACTCCCCGGCACTGTCGGGGAAGCGCTCGCGGAAGGCCCCGGGCGGCCCGAACTCGAAGGGAGCGCCGAGGGCGTCGCCGACGGCGGAGCCGAGGACGGCGCCGACGGCTCGGTCGATGCGGAGCATGGGTGACCACCTGCGGTGCGGAGGGACATGTACGGAGCCATCGTGCACGGAGCGGTGGCGGGAGGGGAGGGGAGGGGAGGGGAGGGAGGGGGAGGTCAGGACGGGAGGTGGTCGGGGCTGGTGGGTTTCGGGGTGCGGAGGGCCAAAGTGGTGGCGGTCAGGGTGAGGAGGGCTATCGCCGTGGCGGTGCCGAGGGTCAGGGCGTCGGGCGAGAGCAGCGGCTGGCCGCGGAGGGCCTGCCAGGCGATCAGGAGGAAGGTGGCGGTGTAGGCGGCGGAGGCGACCAGGACCAGGCGGAGCCGGATCCGGTCGTCGGCGAGCCGCGCGAAGCGGGGGGCGAGTGCGGCGAGGACCAGGAGGAGCAGCGGGATCAACTGGAGCGCGTGCATCCCGAAGAAGTGCGCGATCCGCAGGTCGCCGCCGGTGGTGGACCAGCCCATGAGGGGCAGCCCGGGGCCGCCGTCGGGTACGCCGACGCTGTGCGCGCCGACGATGACCGGGTTGTCCTGGGCGAGTTGTGCGGGGGTGGGGCGGACCATCACGAAGCCGACGGCGGCGCCGGCGAGCGCGATGGCCGAGGATATTCGCACCGCCCAGGCGGTGGCGCGGTCCAGGATCCGGGCGCGCAGCAGCAGGACGGCGATCACCAGCGCGGCCAGCCACAGTACGACGACCGTCATGCCCATGGCCGAGAACAGGGCGGCGTCGAAGGCCGTCGCGTTGTTGAAGTGGCTCTGCTTCCCGCGGACGACCTGGGTGGTGATGAGTACCATCTCGGCGAGGCTCGCGAAGGTGAGCACGGTCCCCGCCCACCAGCCGACGCGGCGGGCTCGGGCGCCGGGCAGCAGGGACAGCATCCAGGCGAGCGTCAGCGCATACGCGACGAACGAGACCGCGAACTTGAAGGGCTTGGCCCAGATCGGGGCGCCGACGAGCACGCGGTCGTCGAGGAAGAGCCCACCGAGGCAGACGAGGGCGAAGGCCCCCATCGAGGCGGCGAACCAGACCAAGGGGCGGTGGAGGGTGCGGAGTTGGGGCGCGACGTCGGGTGTGGGTGCAGGTGCGGGCGCCGACGCGGATGTGGGTGCGGATACGGGCGTGGGTGTGGGTGTGGAGCTGGACGTGGATCTGGGCGTGGACGACATGAGGATCCCCCCGTCATGACGGAATGGATAGCGGCACTGTCCGCTATCCGATAGCGCCACTATCTATGATGGTGAGGCCGGTGGCAAGGCCGGAGTGTGAGGTGGAAGGTGAACACGCGGTGCGCATTGGAGAGTTGAGTCGCAGGGCTGGGGTGTCCGTGCCGACGATCAAGTACTACGTGCGGGAAGGGCTGCTGCCGGCCGGGCGGCTCACGAGCCCGAACCAGGCTTCGTACGAGGAGACGCATCTCCAGCGCCTCCGCCTGATCCGCGCGCTGCTGGATGTGGGCGGACTCTCGGTCGCGGGTGTCAAGGAGGTCATCGAGGCGATCGAGGACCCCGAGCGGCCCCTGCACAAGATGCTCGGGGCGGCGGCGGACCGGGTGGTGCCGCGCTACGAGGGGGAGCGGGGCGAGGACCTGCATGTGGCGCGCGCCGCCGTGGCGGACCTGATCGCCCGCCGGGGCTGGCGCACCTACCCCGAGGCCCCCGCCGCCGAGGCCCTGGCCGTCGCCCTCGCCGCGCTGGAGAGCGTCGGCCACGGGGACTTCGCCGAGGTCCTGGACGCGTACGCCGACGCGGCCGAGCAGGTCGCCCGGGTCGACGTCGACTACGTCGCGCGCAACGTGCTCCGCGAGGAGCTGGTCGAGAGCGTGGTCGTCGGCACGGTGCTGGGCGACGCGATGTTCGCCGCCCTCCGCCGGCTGGCTCACGTGGAGGCGTCGGACCGGGTCTTCGGGGCGGGCACCTGACCGGTCCGGTCCGGTCCGGTCCGGTCCTGACCTGATCTGACCTGACCTGGACTGGGCTGGACTGACCTGGACTGGACTCACCGGCACGGATCGCGTGCCACGCCCCCCGCCCACGCCGAAGGGGCGGGAGCTGTTCGCTCCCGCCCCTTCGGGTGGTGTCATCCAGATGTCCGGTTATCCGGTCACCCGGGCATCACCCAGGCATCAGACGGTCATCGGGCGGTCATCAGGCAGCCGTCACGCGCCCATCACGCGGGCCTCAGTTCTCCTGCTCCCGCTCCACCTGGTCGTTCCACTCGCGCTTGATCGCGCGCCACGCCTCGTCCGTCTTGCCCGCGCGCCAGTAACCCGAGATCGACAGGCGCTCGCGCGGGACCGCGCGGTCCATGCGGAGGTGGCGGCGGAGGTCCTTCACGAAGCCCGCCTCGCCGTGGACGAAGGCGTGCACCTCGCCCGCCGGGAAGTCGAGGTCCCGCACGGCCGTCAGGAGCGCCGCGCCCGTCGGGCGGTCGCCGCGGTGCAGCCAGGTGACCTCGACACCGGCCGCCGTCGCGAACTTCTGCTCCTCGGACGCGTCCGCGACCTCCAGGAAGGCGTGCACGACCGCGCCCTCGGGCAGCCGCTCCAGGGCCACCGCCACCGCGGGCAGCGCGCTCTCGTCGCCCACCAGCAGATGCCAGTCGGCGGCGCCGTCCGGCGCGTAGCCGCCGCCCGGGCCCAGGAAGCGCACGGTGTCGCCCGCCCGCGCCCCGGCCGCCCACGGGCCCGCCAGGCCCTCGTCGCCGTGGACCACGAAGTCGATGGTCAGCTCCCGGTGCACCGGGTCCCAGGCCCGCACCGTGTACGTCCGGGTCGTCGGCCACTGGTCGCGCGGGAACTCCGCGCGGATCCGCTCCATGTCGAACGGCTCGGGATAGCTCACGCCCTCGGGCGCGAAGAGCAGCTTCACGTAGTGGTCGGTGTACTCGCCGACCTCGAAGGCGTCGAGCCCCGGGCCGCCGAGGACCAGGCGCACCATGTGCGGGGTGATCCGCTCGGTGCGCACGACCTGGGCCTCGTGGGCCTTCGGCGCCTTGCGTGCGGGCTGTTCTGCCACTGCGGTCTCCCCGTGAACGGTCCAAAAACTTAGGTTTGCCTAAGTTAGCACTCCGGGCGGGGCCGCTCCAGGGGGCCCTCAGCCCTTCGCCGCCAGCACCGGCAGCAGCCGTCCCACCGCCCCGCCGAGCCCCCACCGCTCCACCAGCGCGGCCAGCGCCGCCGGATCCCGCGGCGCGGCCGGCAGCGCCGCCGAGAACTCCGGCAGCGGCGCGTCCGTCGCCACCCGGACCACCGTCGGCGCCACGTCCAGATACTCCGCCGCCTCCACGATGCCCCGCCGCTTCGCCGGGGTGAGCTTCGAGGTGCGGTCGGCCGCGGCCGCGCGGACGCCCGCCAGGTCCCCGTACTCCGTGATCAGCTGCGCCGCCGTCTTCTCGCCGATGCCCTTCACCCCGGGCAGCCCGTCGCTCGCGTCCCCGCGCAGCGCCGCGAAGTCCGCGTACCGGTCGGCCCGCACCCCGTACCTCGTCAGGATCAGCTCGTCGTCCACCAGGTCGCAGTCGCCGACGCCCTTGCGCGGATACAGCACCCGCACCCCCCGCGCGTCGTCCACGAGCTGGAACAGGTCCCGGTCGCCCGTCACGATGTCCACCGGGCCCGCGGCCCGCGCGGTCAGCGTCCCGATCACGTCGTCGGCCTCGAAGCCCTCGGCGCCCACCCGGGCGATGCCCAGCGCCGCCAGCACCTCCTCGATCACCGGCACCTGCGGCGACAGCGTGTCCGGGATCTCCTCCGCGTCCGGCCCCGACTCGGTCACCTCCGCCACCCGGTGCGCCTTGTACGAGGGGATCAGGTCCACCCGCCACTGCGGACGCCAGTCGTCGTCCCAGCAGGCCACCAGATCGTCCGGGCGGTGGTCCTGGACGAGCCGGGTGATGAAGTCGAGCAGCCCCCGCACGGCGTTCACCGGCGTCCCGTCGGGTGCGCGGACCGAGTCCGGCACGCCGAAGTACGCGCGGAAGTAGAGGCTGGCGGTGTCGAGGAGCATCAGGCGTCGGGTCACACACCGATCATGCCGCACCCCACCGACAGCGCCCCCGAGTGACCCCGGTCACCTTCGTGTTTGCCCCATAAGGGCCGGGGCAGGCGCCAGCCCGGAGCGGACCCGGTACGCCCTCCGGAGACGGAACGGCGTACGCGACGGGCCGCGCGGACCGATCCCGCCCCGCTCCAACGGCCCGGCCGCTGCGGGGGTGGCGGGCCGTTTCTCGTCGCTACCCGTGAGGTGAATGTGTCCACGCTCCAAGCCGACCACCTGTACAAGGTGTTCGGCAGGCGACCCGAAGAAGCCGTCCGCGAACTCGCCGCCGAGGACGGTGCCGCCGACCGCGAATCGCTGCGCGCCGACGGCACCACGGCAGCCGTCGTGGACGCCTCCTTCACCGTCGAACCCGGCCAGATCTTCGTGGTCATGGGACTCTCGGGCTCGGGCAAGTCCACCCTCCTGCGGATGCTCAACGGCCTGCTCGAACCCACCGCGGGACGCGTCCTGTACGACGGCGCCGACCTGACCGCGCTCTCCCCGCGCGAGCTCCGCGCCGTCCGCTCTCGCAAGATCAGCATGGTCTTCCAGCACTTCGCGCTCTTCCCGCACCGCAGCGTCCTGGAGAACGCCGCCTACGGCCTGGAGGTCCAGGGCGTCTCCCGCGCGGAGCGCGAGAAGCGCGCCGCCGAGGCCCTCGACCTGTGCGGGCTCGCCGGCTGGGAGTCCTCCTGGCCCGACGAGCTGTCCGGCGGGATGCAGCAGCGCGTCGGCCTGGCGCGCGCCCTCGCCACCGACGCCGACCTGCTGCTCATGGACGAGTCCTTCAGCGCCCTCGACCCGCTGATCCGCCGCGACATGCAGGACCAGCTCCTCGTCCTCCAGCAGAAGCTGAAGAAGACCATCGTCTTCATCACCCACGACCTCAACGAGGCCATGCGCCTCGGCGACCGCATCGCCGTCATGCGCGACGGCCGGATCGTCCAGCTGGGCACCGCCGAGGACATCCTGGTCCGCCCCGCCGACGACTACGTCGCCTCCTTCATCCAGGACGTCGACCGCACCCGGGTGCTCACCGCCGCCGCCGTCATGACCGACGGCGCCGTCGGTCCCGGCGACTGCCCCGCCGACTGCTCCTGCCGCGCCGTCGCCCCCGACACGCTCCTCGCCGAGCTGTGCGCCGTCTCCGCGCTCACCCCGCACCCCGTGGCCGTCGAGGACGCCGACGGCACCGTTCTCGGCGTCGTCACCCAGGACCTCCTGCTGGCCGCCATGGGCAGCGCCAACGACACCGAGCGGACCGAGCGGGAGGCGAGCACCCATGCCTAGACTCCCCCTCGGCGAGTGGGTCGACTCCGCCGTCGACTGGCTCCAGGCCCAGCTCTCCTGGCTCTTCGACGCGATCACCACCGCCGTCACCGGCCTCTACGACGGCATCGACGCCGTCCTGTCGGCGCCCCAGCCGCTGCTCTTCGCCGGCATCCTCGCGATCGCAGCCTGGTGGCTGCGCGGCCTGACCGCCGGAGTCCTCGCCTTTGCCGGCTTCGCCCTCGTCGACTCCATCCAGCTGTGGGACGAGGCCATGGCGACGCTCTCCCTGGTCCTCGTCGCCACCCTGGTCACCCTGCTCATCGCCGTACCCCTCGGCATCTGGGCGGCCCGCTCCAAGACCGTCAGCGCCGTGCTGCGCCCCGTCCTGGACTTCATGCAGACCATGCCGGCGATGGTCTACCTCATCCCCGGCATCATCTTCTTCGGCGTCGGCGTCGTCCCCGGCATCATCGCCACCATCGTCTTCGCCCTGCCGCCCGGCGTCCGCATGACCGAGCTCGGCATCCGCCAGGTCGACGGCGAGCTCGTCGAGGCCGCCGAAGCCTTCGGCACCACCCCGCGCAACACCCTGCTGCGGGTCCAGCTGCCGCTCGCGCTGCCCACGATCATGGCCGGCGTCAACCAGGTGATCATGCTCGGCCTGTCCATGGTCGTCATCGCCGGCATGGTCGGCGGCGGCGGGCTCGGCGGCGCCGTCTACCGGGCCATCGGCAACGTCGACATCGGCCTCGGCTTCGAGGCCGGCATCTCCATCGTCATCCTCGCCATGTACCTGGACCGGATGACCGGCGCCCTCGGCCGCCAGGTCTCCCCGCTGGGCCGCCGCGCCCTCGCCAAGGCCCGCGCCGCGAGCGCCGCCCGCGCGGGAGCGCGCCTGTGGGACCACCGCCCGCAGCCCGTCACCGCCCTCGTCGGCGTCGTCGTCCTGGCCCTCGTCGCCGGCGGCATGGGCTTCCTCGGCTCCGGCGGCGCCTCCTCCACCTCCGCCTCGGGTCCGAACACCGGCCACGGCAAGAAGATCAGCATCGGCTACATCCCCTGGGACGAGGCCATCGCCTCCACGTACCTCTGGAAGGAGCTCCTGGAGCGCCGGGGCTATGAGGTCGACGCCAAGCAGCTGGAGGCGGGCGCGCTCTACACCGGCCTCGCCGGCGGCCAGATCGACTTCCAGACCGACTCCTGGCTGCCCGTCACCCACGCCCAGTACTGGGACCGGTACAAGAACGACCTGGAGGATCTCGGCTCCTGGTACGGCCCCACCTCCCTGGAGCTCACCGTCCCCTCGTACGTGAAGGACGTGAACTCCCTCGCCGACCTCAAGGGCAAGGCCGGGCAGTTCAAGGGCCGGATCGTCGGCATCGAACCGAGCGCCGGGATGATGGGGCTCCTCAACGACAAGGTGCTCAAGGAGTACGGCCTGGCCGGCGAGTACAAGGTCGTCGACGGCTCCACCCCCGGCATGCTGGCCGAACTCAAGCGCGCGTACGACAAGAAGGAGCCGATCGTCGTCACCCTCTGGTCGCCGCACTGGGCCTACTCGGCGTACGACCTCAAGAAGCTCCAGGACCCCGCGGGCGCCTGGGGCAAGGGCGACGGCGTCCACACCCTGGCCCGCAAGGGCTTCGCCGCCGAGAACCCCGAGGTCGGCGCCTGGCTCAAGGGCTTCAAGCTCAGCGAGAAGGAACTGACCGGCCTCGAAGCCGTCATCCAGGAGACCGGCAAGGGCAAGGAGCAGCAGGCCGTGCGCACCTGGCTCGACCGGAACCCCGGCCTCGCGGAGCGGCTCGCCCCGCAATAGCTCCGCGCAATCGCCCCGCCGTGACGTGGCGTGACGCGCGGTGACATGCCGCGCGCGGACCCTGTGGCCCGGCCCCATGACTCCGCTCCGAAAAGGTGTGGTCGCCGAACGTGTTCGGCGACCACACCTTTTCGCCACGACGCGAAACCCCGGCCCAAAGCTGCGTAAGGTTCAGTTGACCGACCAGTACGCGTAAGCCACGGGACACGAGGGAGGGGACCGACATGGACGACAAGGAGTCGCCGCGCGTGGGCGCGGCCGTCAAGAGGCGCCGCAGGGCGCTTTCGCTCACGCTGGCCGTCGTCGCCCAGCGCAGCGGCCTGTCCGTGCCCTTCCTCAGCCAGGTCGAGAACGACCGGGCCCGCCCCAGCGACCGCTCCCTCCAGCTCGTCGCCCAGGCCCTGGAGACCACGGCCGCCGAACTGCTCGCCGCCGCCGAGGCCGCCCGCACGGTCGACGTCGTCCGCTCCGACGAGGAGCTGTGGGAGATGCCCCCGGGCGTCCGCCCGCTGGTCCGCGGCCGGCACCAGCTCCAGGCCCTGGAGTTCACCGGCGAGCAGGACGCGGGCCGCGAATTCCTGCACCGCAACGACGAGTTGCTGTACGTGGCCGACGGCGCCGCCGAGATCGAGGCCGAGGGCCGCGCGTACCGCCTCGGGCGCGGCGACACCCTCTACCTCTCCGGCGGGGTGCGGCACCGCTGGCGGGCCACCCTCCCCGGCACCCGGCTCGTCTTCGTCTCCGTCGCCGACCACATCGAGGCCGCGGAGGCATGACCGGGACCCGGGTGGTCTCGCTCGTCCCCTCGCTCACCGAGGCCGTCGCCGTCTCCGCGCCGCCCGGCACCCTCGTCGGCGTCACCGACTGGTGCAGCCATCCCGCCGACCTCGGCGGGGCCGTGCGGATCGGCGGCACCAAGAACCCGGACCCGGCCGCCGTCGCCGCCCTCCGCCCCGACCTGGTGATCGCCAACGAGGAGGAGAACCGGGCCGAGGACCTCGACACGCTGCGCGCCGCCGGGCTCGACGTCCTCGTCACCGAGATCCGCACCCTCGGCCAGGCCCTCGCCGAACTCGACCGGGTCCTCGCCGCCTGCGGGGTGCGCGCCCGGCCCCGCTGGCTCGACGCGGCCGAGGCCGCCTGGGCCGACGTCGCCCCGGACGAGCCGCCGCGCACCGCCGTCGTACCGGTCTGGCGCCGCCCCTGGATGGTCCTCGGCCGCGACACCTTCGCCGGCGACCTGCTCGCCCGCCTCGGCGTCCGCAACCTCTACGCCGACCACCCCGAGCGCTACCCGCGCATCCCGCTCGACGAGCTGAACGCGGCGGCGCCCGAGCTCGTCGTCCTCCCCGACGAGCCGTACCGCTTCACGCGCGAGGACGGCCCCGAGGCGTTCCCCGGGGCCGCCGCCGCGCTCGTCGACGGACGCCACCTCACCTGGTACGGGCCGTCACTGGCCGAGGCGCCCCGGGTGCTGCGAGCAGCGCTCCGCTGAAGAGCCCGCGCGCGGTGTGCGCCGCCGCCACCAGCCAGGCGGCCACCAGCAGCGCGTACAGCCCGACCGCCAGCCAGCGGAACAGCGCGAGCCCGGTGTGCTGGGCCAGGCCCTCGGCGCCGGTCACGCAGGTGCCGACGGGGAAGGTGAAGGCCCAGAAGGTCATCGCGAAGCCCATGCCCCGGCGGCGCGCCCGCACCACCAGCGCCCCGGCGAACACCAGCCACAGCAGCGCGAAGCCCATCACGGGGACGCCGTACAGCACCGCGAAGGCGGCGAAGCCGTGGGCGTACGGCTCGGGCAGCACGCCCGGGGCCGTGTCGGCGAACTTGTTGGCGGCGGTCGTCGACTGGCCCAGGGGGCCGAGCACCAGGAACAGGGTGGGGGTCAGCGCCAGGGGCAGCGGCCCGTGGGTGACCAGCCGGCCGAAGACCAGGGGCAGCATGACCAGGGTCGCCAGCAGGCTGACACCGAACAGCGCGTAGCAGAGCAGCAGCAGCGTCTCCTGTGCCTGCCCGGCCGCCACGTGGGGCACCAGCAGGGGGCCGACGGCGGCGGAGACCATGGGGGCCACCACGGGCAGCAGCCACACCGGGGTGGCGCCCTCTATGTGGTGGCGGGCCACCATCAGATACGGGATCCCGGCCGCGGCGGCCAGTCCGATCACCGTGCCCGCGACGAACAGCACGCTGCCGAGGGCGATGGCCGCCGTGAGCCCGATCCAGTCCCGGCCGACGACCAGCGCGCCGCCGCCGACCGCGAGCAGCGCCATCGACAGACAGCCGTAGAAGGGCGCCATCGTCGGGTCGAGCAGATGCGCGCGGGCCTGGTCCCGGTGGTGGAGCCAGTGCAGGGAGCGGGCGGTGAGCAGGGTCAGCAGCATGGCCAGGGACAGCGCCCAGAACGCGGTGCACACGGTCCGCAGCCCTGGGACGTCGACCGGGAGGCTCGCTCCCGCCGTGCCGACGATGGCGGTGCCCATCACGGAGGCGTACCAGTTGGGGCCCAGGTGACGGACCGAGGACCACCGGCCGCCGGGGGCGCCGGCGCCAGGGGCCCGGTGGGCCTGACCGGCCTGACCGGCCTGAGGGGCCTGAGGGGCCTGAGAGGAGGGAGTGATGGTTGCCATGACTCCAGCGTCTCTCCGCCACACGCCCCCCACCAGGGACATCGCGACTATGAACCCATAAGCTGCCTTTATGAGCAGCGAGCCGCACGACATCCCGCACCCCCTGTCCCACCGGGTCCCCGACCTCGGCGCGCTCGAACTGCTCCTCGCCGTCGCCCGGCACGGCAGCCTCGGCCGGGCCGCCCGCGAGGTCGGCATCACCCAGCCCGCCGCCAGCAGCCGGATCCGCTCCATGGAACGCCAGCTCGGCGTCGCCCTCGTCGACCGCTCCCCGCGCGGTTCGCGGCTCACCGACGCCGGGGTGCTCGTGACGGACTGGGCGCGCCGGATCGTGGAGGCCGCGGAAGCCTTCGACGCGGGTGTCCAGGCGCTGCGGGGCCGCCGGGACTCCCGGCTGCGGGTCGCCGCGTCCATGACGATCGCCGAGTACCTGCTGCCCGGCTGGCTGATCGCGCTGCGCGCGGGGCGGCCCGACACCGCCGTCTCCCTCCAGGCCGGGAACTCCGCAGCCGTCGCCGAACGGCTGCTCTCGGGGGAGGCGGACCTCGGCTTCGTGGAGGGCCTGGCGATACCGGAGGGCCTGGACGGGGCGGTCGTCGCGCACGACCGGCTGATCGTCGTCGCCGCGCCCTCGCACCCCTGGGCGCGCCGGCGCGAGCCCCTGGACCCGGCGGAGCTCGCCGCGACCCCGCTGATCCTGCGCGAGCACGGCTCGGGCACCCGGCAGGTCCTCGACGCGGCCCTCGCCGCCCACGGGGGGCTGGCCCAGCCGCTGCTGGAGCTCGCCTCGACGACGGCGGTGAAGGCGGCGGCGGTCTCCGGCGCGGGCCCCGCCGTCCTCAGCGAGCTGGCCATCGCGGAGGAGCTGGCCTCCCGCCGGCTGGCCGCGATCCCCGTCGCGGGCGTGCTGCTCCGCCGCGACCTCCGCGCGGTCTGGCCCACCGGCCACCGCCCCACCGGCCCGGCCCGCGACCTGCTGTCGCTGACGCGGGCGCGGGGCTAGCCGGCGCGAGGCTAGCTGGCGGGGGACGATCCGGCGAGGGGGGACGATCCGGGCTCAGCCCGTCGTCTCCGCGCGGAACGTGATCCGGCCGTCCACCGCCGTCAGCAGCACCGGAACGTCCGGCAGCTCCGTCGCCGGGGTCGCCACCGGGTCGGCCGCCAGGACGGTGAGGTCCGCGCGGTGCCCGACGGCCAGGGCGCCCGCCTCGTGCTCCTCGCCCGCCGCGTACGCCGCGTTCACCGTCATCGCGCGCAGCGCCTCCAGGCCCGTCAGCGCCTGCTCGGGCCCGTGCGGCGGCTGGCCGAGGTCGCGGCTCGGGCGCCGGTGCCGGGCCCCGGCCAGCACTCCCAGCGGCGGGAACGGGGCGATCGGCCAGTCCGAGCCCAGTACCACCGTGGCCCCCGAGTCCCACAGGTCCCGGCAGCGCCAGGCGCGCGAGGCCCGCTCCTCGCCCAGCCGCCGCGACCAGTTGTCCGTGTGGTCGGCGCGCGTGAAGTCGCAGCAGTGCGTGGGCTGCATCGAGGCCAGCACGCCCAGCTCCGCGAAGCGGTGCAGCGTGTCGTCGGGCACCGTCTCGATGTGCTCGACCCGGTGCCGCACCGCGGGACCGCCGGAGGCCGCCGCCCGCTCCACCGCGTCCAGCGCGTGCCGCACCGCCGCGTCGCCGATCGCGTGCGTCGCCGTCGGCACCCCGGCCCGGTGCAGCTCGCCGATGATCCGGGTGTACGCGGCCGGGTCCGGCCAGAAGGCGTGCGTGGACTCGCCGTGGCAGTCGGGCCGCTCCAGCCACGCCGTGCCGTTGTCGATGGTGCCGTCCATGAACAGCTTCACGCCGTCCACCCGCCACAGCGCCCCGCCGGTGCCCTGCCGCGCGATCAGCTCCCGTACGCCCTCCGCGTCCGTGCCGGGCTGGCACCACGGCGCCACCCGCAGCCGCAGCGGCAGCTCGCCCGCCGCGTCGAGCTCGCCCAGCAGCTCCAGGCTCTCGCCGTTCGCGTCCATCACGTGCCCGCCGGTCAGACCGGCCGCCGCCATCGCGCGCAGCGCCGCCGCGAGTCGCTCTCGCCGCTCCTCGCGCGTCGGCTGCGGGGCGACCCGCTCGACCAGCTCGCAGGCGGCGTCCTCCTGGAGCAGGCCGGTCGGGCGGCCTTCCGCGTCGCAGACGACCTCGGCCGACGCCTGGTCGAAGGTGCGCGGCCCGTCCACCCCGGCCAGCTCCAGCGCCCGGCGGCTGGCGAGCGCCGAGTGCGCGTCGAAGAGGAGCAGGAAGGCCGGGATCCCGTCGAGCACGGTGTCGAAGGGGGCGATGCCCACGGGGGCGTCGCCGAACACGTTCGGGTCGAGGCCCCAGCCGAACAGCCAGTCGCCGCGCCCCAGTTCGCGTACCGCCTCGGCCAGCGCCGCCCGTACGCCGGCCACGTCGGCGCAGTGCGAGAGGTCGAGCCCGTCGGTCAGCTCGGCTCCGCTGACCGGGTGCAGGTGCCCGTCCACGAGCCCGGCGGTGACCACGGCCCCCTGGAGGTCGACCACCTCGGTCGCCGAGTCCGCGAGGCCGCGCATCTCGCGGTCGTCGCCGAGCGCCGAGATCCGGCCGTCCTCGGACACCGCGAGCGCGGTCTGCGGCAGGAAGCCGCCGGTGCCGGGGTCGAGCAGCCGGGCGGAGGACAGGACGAGGCGCGTGCGCACAGGGGCTCCAGGAGGGAGGTGGTACGGGCAGAAGAAAAGATGTCGAGCACGACAGGTGCATTGAGCACATTGAGCACATTGAGCACGCCGCGTACGCCGGACACGACGTACGCGGCGGACGGGCCGGACAAGGCCGGATCCAGCGAACCCCCGCAGGGCGTCTAGGCCCCCAACACCCCCCGCTCAAGCCCCAGTTCGCGCTCCGCCGTCGTGACGGCCATGCGGCTCACCACCGCCGGGCGGTCGGTGCGGTCGGAGTTCGCGTGGGAGCCGAGGCCGTCCAGGACCACCAGGATCTGGATGGCGGCGGCCCGGGAGTCGTCGGTGCGGAACTCGCCGCGCTCGACACCCTCGCGGATCAGGCCCTCCAGCCGGTCGTCGGAGGCCAGCTCCATCTCGGTGACCCGGTCGCGCAGGACCGGACGGTAGCGGCTGAGGTGGCGGGCGTTGATCCAGAGGCGGCTGATGTCGTCGTACGCCTCGCCCGCCGAGAGCGCGAAGTACCGCGCGAGGTAGTGCGTCGGCGTCCCGTCCGCGCGCTCGGCGGGCAGCAGGGACTCCAGCTCGCCCAGGGCCGCGACGGCGAACGCCTCGGCCACCAGCTCCTCCGCGGAGGGGAAGTAGTGGCTGATCAGGCCGGGCCGTACGGAGAGCTCCTCGGCGACGCGCCGCAGGGTCACGCATTCGAGGCCCTCGGTCAGGGCGACCCTGGCCGCGACCTCCACGATCTCGGCCCGGCGGGCCTCGGGAGATTTGCGAACTCGTTTGAGTTGAACGCTTGACGACATAACGGTGATGCTATTGAGTGTGCGACCAATAAGCAACGAGGTGTGCACGACACGTTCATACGGAGGGCCGCATGGCTTCCACGTTCCCCGACCCGCGCGCCAGCGCCCCCGCCGCGCGGCCGGAGGCGGACCGGCCCACCAGGATCGAGTCCCACGGCATCGACCACATCCCCGACGAGGACCGCCACGGGCACCCCCGCGAGCTCTTCTCCGTCTGGGCCGCCGCCAACGTCAACTACCTCAGCCTCGTCATCGGCGGCGCCCTCGTCCTCATGGGGCTCAGCCTCTGGCAGGCGTTCGGCGTGATCGTCGTCGGCAACCTGTTCTGGCTGCTCACCGGCGTCCTCGCGGTCTCCGGCCCCGCCGCCGGCGCGCCCAGCGAGGTGATCACCCGGGCCCTGTACGGGGTGCGCGGCAACCGCGTGAACAACGCGGTCACCGGCTGGACCATCTCGGTCTGTTACTTCGCCCTGAACCTGGCCGCCGCGGCCGGCGCCGCCTTCGCCCTGGTCGAGAAGACCGGCATACACGCCGGCACCGGCGTCAAGATCGTCGTGGTGCTCCTCATCGCCGCCGCCACCCTCACCATCGGCGTCTACGGGCACGCCCTGATCATCCGGCTCTACCTGCCGATCACCATCGCGCTCGCCGCCGCCTTCGGGGTCGTCGGCTACGCGGTGCTGCGCCACGCCGACTTCGGCTACACGCCCGACACCCCGCTGACCGGCGGCGCCCTGTGGGCGGCCCTGATCGGCGGCGTCACCCTCATCGCCGCCGGCCCCCTGTCGTACACCACCAGCGCCGACTTCTCCCGCTATCTCCCGGTCACGACCTCCAAGCGGGCGGTCGTCGGCTGGACCGCGCTCGGCGGCTTCCTGCCCAGCGTCGTGGTCTGCTCGCTCGGCGCGCTGGCCGCCACCGTCGTCGACATGACCGACCCGCAGACGGCCCTGCAGACCATGCTGCCGGGCTGGTTCACACCGGTCTTCCTGCTCTCGCTGGTCCTCGGCACCATCGCCATCAACGCGATGACCGCCTACAGCGCGGGCCTCGCGCTCCAGGCGGTCGGCCTGCGCATCCGGCGCTCGGTGAGCGTCCTGGCCGACGGCACCGTCGCGGTCTCCCTCACCCTCTACGCGCTGCTGGTCTCCAACTTCCTGGACACCGTCAGCAACGTCCTGGAGCTGACCGTCATCCTGCTCGGCCCCGCCATGACCGTGTACGCCATGGACATCCTGCTGCGCCGCAACCGCTACGACGGCCGGGCCCTCATGGACGAGAGCCACGGCAGCGCCTTCTGGTACACGGCCGGTGTCAACCCGGCGGGCGCGCTGGCCGTGCTCGGCGGGGCCGTGGCGGCGGCGCTGTGCGTCGACACCGTCTACACCAGCCCCGTCTCGCACGCCCTCGGGGGAGTGGACCTGACCCTCCCGGCCGGCATGGCGGTCTCGGCGCTCCTGTACGCCGTCCTCATGCGCGGCCGGATCCCCGCCGCCCCCGCCGGGCCGGGCGTCAGCGCGGCCGGCTAGCCGCCGCCACCAACTCCCGCGTCAGCCGCAGGTCTTCGCCCATCTCGGGGTGCCACTGCACCCCGAGGACCCAGCCGGGGCCCGGGAGTTCGACCGCCTCCACCGTGCCGTCCGCCGCGTGGGCGGCGGCGGTCAGCCCCTTGCCGAGGATGTCCACGCACTGGTGGTGGTACGTCGGCACCTCGGTCCGCTCCGGGACCAGCGCGGCGTACCGGGTGCCGGGCACCGGCTCGACCGGGTGGCGGCCCATGACGCCGACCGGCCCCGTGTGCCCGTCCAGGTGCTGCACGAGGGTGCCGCCGAGGGCCACGTTGAGCAGCTGCATCCCCCGGCAGATCCCGAGCAGCGGGGTGCCCGCGGCGAGCGCGGCGTCGATCAGGGCCAGCTCCCAGGAGTCCCGGGCCCGCGCGGGCGGCCCGGTCCGCGGGTCGGGCTCGGCCCCGTACCGTACGGGCTCGACGTCGGCCCCGCCCGCGACGACCAGGCCGTCGAGCCGGGCCACCGTCTCCGCCGCGGCCGAGGGGTCGTCCGGCGGCAGCATCACCGCGAGGCCGCCGCTCGCCTGCACCAGCCGCGGGTAGGCGGCCGGCAGCAGCGCCGCCGGCAGGTCCCACACCCCCCAGCGGGCCTGGTCCAGATAGGTCGTCACGCCGATGAGCGGCTTGGGCATGGGCTCCTCTTCCGGTACGGATTCCAGGTCGGCGGCGGCCCCGGGGCCGCCGCCCTCAGCGTTCGAGCTCGGCCTCGGCCGCCGCCAGCGCGGCGAACTCCTCCTCCGGCGCCCTCGCCACCAGGTGGTGGCGACTGTAGAACGCGAAGTAGGCCAGGGCGATCACGTAGACCCCGAGGGCGATGAGCGCGGCGTCCTTGTCGACGAGGAAGGTCGCCACCAGTGCCGACAGCGCCAGCACGAAGGCCACCGAGGAGGTGAGCTGCCCGCCCGGGGTGCGGTACGGCCGGGCCAGCCCCGGCTCCCGGCGGCGCAGCACGATGTGGGAGAGCGCCATCAGGGCGTACGAGATGGTGGCGCCGAACACCGCGATGTTCAGCATCCGGGCGCCGTTCCCCGTCCCGGCGGCGAGCGCGAAGCCGAGGGCGCCCGGGATCAGCAGCCCCAGGTACGGCGACTTGCGGCGGCTGGTGAGGGAGAGGAAGCGGGGCAGGTAGCCGGCCCGGGAGAGCGCGAAGAGCTGGCGGGAGCCCGCGTAGATGAGGGAGAAGAAGGAGGCGACCAGGCCCGCGAGCCCCGCGTAGTTGACGAAGCGGCTCAGCGCGGTCGGCTCCCCGTCCCCCTGGAGCGCCACCACCAGCGGGTTTCCGGCCTCCTGGATGGCGGCGGAGCCGCGCGCCCCGGTCGCCGCGAAGAAGGTGACCACCGCGAGCAGCGCCAGGACGCCCATCGACAGGGCGAGCGCCCGGGGCATCGAGCGCACCGGGTCCTTCGCCTCCTCGGCGGCCAGCGGCACGCCCTCGACGCCGAGGAAGAACCACATGCCGAAGGGGAACGCGGCCCAGATGCCCAGCAGCCCGAACGGCAGCCAGGAGTTCGCGCCGAGCGCGCCCTCGTCGACCGGGATGTCGTTGAGGCCCGACACGTGGAAGTCGCTCAGCGCGCCGAGCGCGAAGACGACCAGCGCCGCCACCGCGACGGCGGTGACGATCAGGCTGAAGCGCAGTGCCTCGCCGACGCCCCACAGGTGGATGCCGATGAAGAGCGCGAAGCAGACCAGGTAGACCGGCCAGCCCGACTCCAGGCCGAAGAGGCCGAGGGACTCCACGTAGTCGCCGATGAAGATGGAGATGGCGGCGGGCGCCAGCACGTACTCGATGAGGATCGCGGTGCCGGTGAGGAAGCCGCCCCAGGTGCCGAGGGCGCGGCGGGCGAAGCCGTAGCCGCCGCCCGCGGTGGGCAGGATGGCGGAGAGCTCGGCGAGCGAGAAGACCAGGCACGCGTACATCGCGCCCATCAGCAGGGTCGCGATCGCCAGGCCGCCGAAGCCGCCCTTGGACAGGCCGATGTTCCAGCCGGAGAAGTCGCCGGAGACGACGTAGGCGACGCCGAGCCCGGTGAGCAGCAGCCAGCCGGCGCTGCCCCGGCGCAGGGCGCGCCGGGCGAGGTAGTCGTCGGTGGTGCTTCCTGTGGTGCCTTTGGTGCCTGAGGTGTCGTCCAGCGTCATGGCGGCGGTCAGCTCCCCGCAAGGGTTCCCAATGGATTGGTGCCATACCTTTGCGTCGCACAAGCGGGCGGCGCAAGCCCCGTGCGTTACTTTCCGGTTACGTGGCGGGGGCCGCCCCCGTCAGGTCAGGAAGCCGCGCAGCAGCGCCGCCGTCCCGGCGCAGTGCTCCCGCATCACCTCGCGCGCCGCGTCCGCGTCCCCGTCCAGCACCGCCTCCACCAGCGCCGTGTGCTGGTGCTGCGAGTGCTCCAGGTTGCGCACCAGCAGCGGGATGCAGTCGAGCAGGTCGTTGACGGTCGCCCGGACCGCCGCGTACTGCGCGGTCAGCGTCGGCGAACCCGACAGCTCGGCGAGCGTCAGGTGCAGCAGCGTGTCCTGCCGCCGGTAGTCGCCGAGCGGCGCGTCATGGGTGGCCGCCAGCGCCGCGCGCAGCCGCCCGGCCCCCTCCTCGGCCAGGCCGTGCGCCGCGCACAGACCGGCCGCGCCCACCTCCAGGACCTCGCGGAAGCGCAGCGTGTCCTCCACGTCCACGGCCGCGATCCGGCGCCGCAGCTCCGCCTCGTCGGCGGTCTGCGGGCGCCGGAGCACGAACGTCCCGCCGTACCGCCCGCGCCGGCTCTCCACCAGCCCCTGCTCCTGGAGCACCTTCAGGACCTCGCGCAGGGTGACCCGGCTGATCCCCATCCGGTCCGCCAGCTCCCGCTCGGCCGGCAGCCGCTCGCCGCCCGGCACCAGGCCGAGCCGGACGATCTGCAGGATCTGCTCCAGCGCCTCCTCGAAGCCGTTGCCCGCGCGCACCGGCCGCAGCACCGGCGTCAACCGGTCAGCCGATTCATTCGTCTGGGTCACCTCGCTGTTTCCCCTTCCCAAGCAATGGTCCTGAGCAATACCTTATGGCTTCCGGCAGGCCCAAGGAGGAGTCAATCCCGTGGCAGACCGCACACCCCCGCTCGCCGTCGACGAGCTCCGAGCCCTCGTCGCGAGCGGCGAGATCGACACCGTCGTCCTGGCCTTCCCCGACATGCAGGGACGCCTCCAGGGCAAGCGGTTCGCCGCCCCCTTCTTCCTCGACGAGGTCCTCGGCCACGGCACCGAGGGCTGCAACTATCTTCTGGCCGTCGACACGGAGATGAACACCGTCGACGGCTATGAGATGTCCTCCTGGGACCGCGGCTACGGCGACTTCGCCATGCACCCCGACCTCTCCACCCTGCGCCGCGTCCCCTGGAACGAGGGCACCGCGATGGTCATGGCCGACCTCGCCTGGAACGACGGCACCCCCGTCGTCGCCGCCCCCCGCCAGATCCTGCGCCGCCAGCTCGACCGCCTCGCCGCCCTCGGCCTCACCGCCCACGTCGGCACCGAGCTCGAATTCATCGTCTTCAAGGACACCTACGAGCAGGCGTGGGACGCGAACTACCGCGGCCTCACCCCCGTCAACCAGTACAACATCGACTACTCCGTCCTCGGCACCGGACGCGTCGAACCCCTGCTGCGCCGCATCCGCAACGAGATGGCCGGCGCCGGCCTCACCGTCGAGTCCGCCAAGGGCGAGTGCAACCCCGGCCAGCACGAGATCGCCTTCAAGTACGACGAAGCCCTGATCACCTGCGACCAGCACGCCGTCTACAAGACCGGCGCCAAGGAGATCGCCGCCCAGGAGGGCTGCTCCCTCACCTTCATGGCCAAGTACAACGAGCGCGAGGGCAACTCCTGCCACATCCACCTCTCGCTCCAGAACGCCGACGGCGTCAACGTCATGGCGGGCGAAGGCCCCGACGGCATGTCCGACGTCATGCGCCACTTCCTCGCCGGACAGCTCGCCGCCCTCCGCGACTTCTCCCTCCTCTACGCCCCGAACATCAACTCCTACAAGCGGTTCCAGCCCGGCTCCTTCGCCCCCACCGCCGTCGCCTGGGGCTTCGACAACCGCACCTGCTCCCTGCGCGTCGTCGGCCACGGCCGCTCCACGCGCTTCGAGAACCGCCTCCCCGGCGGCGACGTCAACCCCTACCTCGCCGTCGCCGGACTCGTCGCCGCCGGACTCCACGGCGTCGAACAGGGCCTGGAACTCCCGGACGCCTGCGCGGGCAACGCGTACACCGCCGCGTACGAGCACGTCCCCACCACCCTGCGCGAGGCCGCCGAACTCTGGGAGAACAGCGAGATCGCCAAGGCCGCCTTCGGCCCCGAGGTCGTCGCCCACTACCGCAACATGGCCCGCGTCGAACTCGACGCGTACGACGCCGCCATCACCGACTGGGAACTGCGCCGCTCCTTCGAACGCATGTGAGGAAAGACTTGCTCCAGGTACTGAACCCGGCGACCGGGGAGGTCGTCGCCACCGTCCCCGCCGCCACCCCCGCCGACGTGGACACCGCCGTCACCCGCGCCACCGCCGCCCAACGCTCCTGGGCCGCCGCCGCACCCGCCGAACGCGCCCGGATCCTGCGCCGCTTCGCCTCCGCCGTCGACGCCCACGTCGAGGAACTCGCCCTCCTGGAGGTCACCGAGGCCGGCCACACCCTCGGCAACGCCCGCTGGGAGGCCGGCAACGTCCGCGACCTGCTCGACTACGCGGCCGGGGGAGTCGAGCGCCTCAACGGACGCCAGATCCCCGTCCCCGGCGGCCTCGACATCACGATCCTCGAACCCCTCGGGGTCGTCGGCGTCATCGCGCCCTGGAACTTCCCCATGCCGATCGCCGCCTGGGCCACCGCCCCCGCCCTCGCCGCGGGCAACGCCGTCATCCTCAAGCCCGCCGAGACCACCCCGCTCACCGCCCTGCGGCTCGCCGAACTCGCCCTGGAGGCCGGCCTCCCCGAGGGCCTCTTCCAGGTCCTCCCCGGCGAAGGCCCGATCGCCGGGAACGCGCTGGTCGAACACCCCGGCATCGCCAAGATCGTCTTCACCGGCTCCACCCGCGTCGGCAAGTCCATCATGGCGAGCTGCGCCGACCAGGTGAAGCGCCTCACCCTCGAACTCGGCGGCAAGAGCCCCAACATCGTCTTCGCCGACGCGGACCTGGCGGCAGCGGCGGCGGCCGCCCCCATGTCCTTCCTCGACAACAGCGGCCAGGACTGCTGCGCCCGCACCCGGATCCTCGTCCAGCGCGAGGTCTACGACCGCTTCCTGGAGCTCCTCACCCCCGCCATCGAGGAGATCGTCGTCGGCGACCCCCTCGACGAGCGCACCCAGATGGGCCCCCTCATCTCCCGCGCCCAGCTCGACCGCGTCCGCTCGTACGTCACCGCCGCCGAGGCCACCCCCGGCGCCGACGTCATCCGCGGCAAGGCCCCCGAAGGCCCCGGCTTCTGGTTCCCGCCCACCGTCCTCACCGGCCTGCCCGAGGACGCCCCCTGCGCCGTCGAGGAGGTCTTCGGCCCCGTCGCCGTCGTCCTCCCCTTCGAGGACGAGGCCGACGCCGTCCGCCTCGCCAACGCCACCGACTACGGCCTGTCCGGCTCCATCTGGACCCGCGACGTCGGCCGCGCCCTGCGCGCCTCCCGCGCCGTCCGGGCCGGCAACCTCTCCGTCAACTCCCACTCCAGCGTCCGCTACTGGACCCCGTTCGGCGGCTTCCGCCAGTCCGGACTCGGCCGCGAACTGGGACCCGACGCCCTGACCGCCTTCACCGAAACCAAGAACGTCTTCATCAGCACGGAGGGCCCCGCACTGTGAGCACCAACGAGACCATCTGCCGCCGCCTCGTCGGCCGCACCGCCGTCATCACCGGAGCCGGCAGCGGCATCGGCCTCGCCACCGCCCGCCGCCTCGCCTCCGAAGGCGCCAACGTCGTCTGCGCCGACATCGACGAGCGGGCCGGCAAGGCCGCCGCCGACGAGGTCGGCGGCACCTTCGTCAAGGTCGACGTCACCGACCCCGACGAGGTCGAGGCCCTGTTCAAGACCGCCTTCGACACCTACGGCTCCGTCGACATCGCCTTCAACAACGCGGGCATCTCGCCCCCCGACGACGACTCCATCCTGGAGACCGGCCTTGAGGCGTGGAAGCGCGTCCAGGACGTCAACCTCACCTCCGTCTACCTCTGCTGCAAGGCCGCCCTCCCGTACATGCGCCGCCAGGGCAAGGGCTCCATCATCAACACCGCCTCCTTCGTCGCCCTCATGGGCGCCGCCACCAGCCAGATCTCCTACACCGCCTCCAAGGGCGGCGTCCTCGCCATGTCCCGCGAACTCGGCGTCCAGTTCGCCCGCGAGGGCATCCGCGTCAACGCGCTCTGCCCCGGGCCCGTCAACACCCCGCTCCTCCAGGAGCTGTTCGCCAAGGACCCCGAGCGCGCCGCCCGCCGCCTCGTCCACATCCCCGTCGGCCGCTTCGCCGAAGCCGACGAGATCGCCGCCGCCGTCGCCTTCCTCGCCAGCGACGACTCCTCCTTCGTCAACGCCGCCGACTTCCTCGTCGACGGCGGCCTCTCCGGCGCGTACGTGACCCCGCTCTAAGCGTTCACCCGTCATCCATCCCCCCGACAGCCGGGCGTCGCGAGGCGCCCGGCTGTCGTGCGTACACCCAGGAGAGTGTTCATGACCAACAAGCTCCGCACCCCCGCCGTCACGGCCGCCCTCGCCCTCGCCGCGACCGGCCTGCTGCCCGCCGCCGGCGCCCAGGCCGCGCCCCACGAGCCCCGCGCCCCGCGTGCCTGCGCCGGACTCACCGTCACCGAAGGCTGGTACGGCGACAACAAGGCACGCCTCGACAAGCTCATCGCCGACCACTGCCGCACCACAGCCGACAAGGGCGACAAGGGCGGCAAGGGCACCAAGCCCGTCGCCGTCTTCGACTGGGACAACACCGTCATCAAGAACGACGTCGGCGACGCCACCTTCTACTGGCTGCTCCGCAACGACCGCGTCCGGCCCCCGCGCCACGGCGACTGGTCCACCACCAGCCGCTACCTCACCCCCGAGGCCGCCACCGCGCTCGGCGCCGCCTGCCCCACCGCCGTCCGCACCCTCCCCACCAGCACCGACACCCGCTGCGCCGACGAACTCCTCGCCGTCTACGGCAACGGCACCACCACCGGCGGGAAGAAGGCGTTCGACGGCTACGACCACCGCCGCATCGAGCCCCAGTACGCCTGGCTCGCCCAGCTCCTGCACGGCTGGACCACCCGCCAGGTGAACTCCTTCGCCGCCGCCGCCCGCGCCGAGAACCTCGCCGCGCCGCAGGGCGCCACTCAGCGGGTCGGCAGCTCCCAGGTCACCGGCTGGGTCCGCTACTACGACCAGCAGCGCGACCTCATCCGCGCCCTCAAGGGCGCCGGCTTCGACGTGTGGATCGTCTCCGCCTCGCCCGAGCCCGTCGTCGACGTGTGGGCCGGCGGTGTCGGCGTCGCCCCCGACCACGCCCTCGGCATCCGCAACACCACCGAGCACGGCCGCCTCACCAGCCACCTCAAGGGCTGCGGCACCGTCCGCGACGGCGAGGACCGGATGATCACCTACATCGACGGCAAGCGCTGCTGGATCAACCAGGAGATCTTCGGCGTCCGCGGCCCCGCCGCCGAACGCGTCCAGCCCCCCGCCCGCCGCCAGGTCCTCGCCGCCGGAGACTCCGACACCGACATCTCGTTCCTGCGCGACGCCACCGGACTGCGGCTCGTCCTCAACCGCAACAAGAACGAACTCATGTGCCGCGCCTACGACAACGGCGACGGCCGCTGGCTCGTCAACCCCATGTTCATCGAGCCCAAGAAGCGCAAGACCACCGCCTACCCCTGCGCCACCACCGGCTACACCGCCCCCGACGGCACCCCCGCCCCCGTCCGCCGCACCGACGGCAGCGTCATCGCCGACCAGCAGGACAGCGTGTACTGACCTCCCCGGGAGGCTAGAGGAAGGTCCGGCCCTCGCCCCGGTACGTCGGGACGGCGGCCGTGACCCGGTCACCCGACACCAGGTGCAGGGTGTCGAACCGCTCGCACAGCTCGCCGGCCTTCGCGTGCCGGAACCACACCTTGTCGCCGATCCGCAGATCGTCGGCCGGCGAGCCCAGCAGCGGCGTCTGCACCTCGCCCGCACCCTCCTGCGGGTCGAAACGCAGCCCCTCCGGCAGATACGGCACCGGCGACCGGTCCGCGCCCGCCACCCCCGACGCCGGATAACCGCCGCCCAGCACCGTCACCACGCCCACCCCCGGCCGGCGCACCACCGGCAGCGCGAACAGCGCCGCCGGACGCCCCGAGAACGACGCGTAGTCGTCGAACAGCCGCGGCTGGAACAGCCCCGAACCCGCCGCGACCTCCGTCACCGCGTCCTCGGCCGCCGTGTGCTGCACACTGCCCGTGCCGCCGCCGTTCACGAACTCCAGCTCCGGCGCCACCGCCCGCACCGCCCGGACCACCGCCGCCCGCCGCGCCGCCAGCTCCCGGCGCGCCGCCGCCTGCATCAGCCGCACCGCCCGCGAGCGCAGCGGACGCCCCGCCACCGCGTCCCCGACCCCCGCCACATGCCCCTCGTACGCCATCAGCCCCACCAGCCGGAACCCCGGCCGCCGCGCGACCGAACGGGCCAGCTCCGCCAGCTCGGCCGGCTCCCGCAGCGGCGAACGGCGCGCCCCGAACCGGACCCGGCCCCCCAGCAGGTGCAGCGAGGTGTCCAGCTCCAGACAGACCCGCACCTCCTCCGCGCCGCCCGCCCGCGCCGCGTCGATCAGCTCCAGCTGCGCCACGTCGTCGATCATCACCGTCACCGCCGCCGCGAGCTTCGCGTCCCCCGCGAGCTCAGCGAACCCGGCCCGGTCCGCCGACGGATACGCCAGCAGCACGTCCTCGAACCCCGCCCGCGCCAGCCACAACGACTCAGCCAGCGTGAACGCCATGATCCCGGCGAACCCGTCCCGGGCCAGCACCCGCTCCAGCAGCGCCCGGCACCGCACCGACTTGCTCGCCACCCGCACCGGTTTCCCGCCGGCCCGCCGCACGAGATCGTCGGCGTTCGCGTCGAAGGCATCCAGATCGACGAGGGCCAGGGGCGCGTCGAGCGAGGCGGTCGCCCGGTCGAAACGGGCACGGTCAGCCGCACGGGGAGTCATGGCCCGAGCTTGCCAGACCGGTTTACACGTGGGTAGCCCCTGGGTTCCCGCCCCGGAGGGAACTGCCCGTAGAGTGGCCGCCATCGCTGTGACGGAACGATCAGGGGTACCAGGGGGACGGGGATGAGCACCGAGCCGCAGCGACCCGCGTCCCGCATCACCGACGCCCTCCTGCCCCCCGACCGCCCCGGCCCCCCGCCGAAGCCGCCGCGCCCCACCCCGCCGGCCCCCGCCGAGCCCCCGGCCGCCCCGGCCCGGCCGCCGCTGGCCGCCCCCGCCGGGCCGCCCGCGCCCCCGGCCCCCCGGCACCGGCCGCCCGCGCCGCCGCTCCCGGCCGGACCCGCGCTCCCGGCCGCCCCCGCCCGGCCCCCGCACGCCGCCCCGCCGTCGCCCGGCCCCGTGCGCCCGCTCCCGGCCGCCGAGACCACCACCCGCCTCCGCCCGGTCCCGCCCGCGCACCCCGCCGCCCCGGCCCGCCCGGCACCCCCGGCTCCCGCCGCCGACCCGCACCCCTACGGCGGCGTCGACCGCTGGGCCCTGCCCGACGAGCTCCCCGCCGAGACCACCACCCGGCTGCGCCCCGTCCAGGACCGGCGCACCGGACGCGTCCTCGCCGCCGCCGGCTGCGCCGTCCTCGGCATCGGCCTCATCGGCGGCGCCCTCGCCGGCGCCGTCCTCGCCGAGAGCGGCGCCGGAGCCCCCGCCGAACCCCCCGGCTACTCCCGCGCCCAGGCCCTCTGGCACGACGCCCCCGTCGACACCCTCTTCCCGCGCACCCTCGGCGGCCCCACCGCCGGACCCGGCGGCGCCGCCCGCACCTGGACCCGCGTCGTCGTCGCCCCCGACGCGCCCTGCACCGCCGCCGCCCTCCCCACCGGCCTGCTCACCGCCCTCAAGGAGCCCGGCTGCGCCCGCGTGCTGCGCGCCACCTACACCGACGCCACCGCCTCGTACGTCACCACCGTCGCCCTGGTCTTCACCCAGGCCGACCCCGACACCATGCGCACCCTCGGCTCCCGCGCCGAGGACGAGCCGCCGCCCGCCCTCGCGGGCCCCGGCACCGTCGCCGCCCGGTTCGGCGCCCCCCAGCGCGGCAGTTGGTGGCGGCACGTCCTGCCCGACCTGCCCGTCGTCGTCACCTCCGTCTCCGGCTTCGCCGACGGCCGCCCCGTCGCCGAGGCCGAACCCGCCGCCCGCGCCATGACCGCCAAGCGCACCACCGCCGTCGCCCAGGCCGGCCTCGGCCACGAGGCCAAGGGCGTCGGCGACGGCGTCGAGCGCGCCCTGCGCAAGACCGTCGCCGCCACCGCCCCCGGAGCCGACCGGTGAACCACCGCCCCCGGCCCCGCGCCCTGGCCGCCGCCCTGCTCGCCGCCGCCTTCGCCGTCCTGCCCGCGGCCACCACCCCCGCGTACGCCGACACCATCCGCGCCCGCCAGTGGGGACTCGACGCCCTGCACACCTCCCGCGCCTGGGAGACCACCCGCGGCGAGGGCGTCACCGTCGCCGTCCTCGACACCGGCGTCGACGCCACCCACCCCGACCTCGAAGGCTCCGTCCTCACCGGCACCGACCTCGTCGGCTTCGGCGCCGGCCGCGGCGACCGCGCCTGGGCCCGCCACGGCACCGCCATGGCCGGCATCATCGCCGGACACGGCCACGGCGCCGGAGCCCAGGACGGCGTCCTCGGCGTCGCCCCCAAGGTCCGCATCCTGCCCGTACGAGTGATCCTCGAAGGCGCCGACAAGGCCCGCGACAAGGCCCGCAAGACCCGCGGCACCGCCCTCGCCGAGGGCATCCGCTGGGCCGCCGACCACGGCGCCGACGTCATCAACCTCTCCCTCGGCGACGACTCCGAGTCCGCCCACCCCGACGCGGGCGAGGACGCCGCCGTCCAGTACGCCCTCGCCAAGGGCGTCTCCGTCGTCGCCTCCGCCGGCAACGGCGGCGAGAAGGGCGACCACATCTCGTACCCCGCCGCCTACCCCGGCGTCATCGCCGTGACCGCCGTCGACCGCTACGGCACCCACGCCTCCTTCTCCACCAGCCGCTGGTACGCCACCGTCAGCGCCCCCGGCGTCGACATCGTCATCGCCGACCCGGACCGGCGCTACTACGAGGGCTGGGGCACCAGCGCCGCCGCCGCGTTCGTCTCCGGCGCCGTCGCCCTCGTCCGCGCCGCCCACCCCGACCTCACCCCCGCCCAGATCAAGCGGCTCCTCGTCGACACCGCCCGCAACCGCCCCGAGGGCGGACGCAGCGACCAGAAGGGGTACGGGACGGTCGACCCGGCCGCCGCCATCGAGGCCGGGGGCGCGCTCAAGGCCGCCGACCCCAAGGCCGCGACCACCGGATTCGCCGGGCGCCACTTCGGCCCCGGCCCCCAGGCGGAGCCCGACGAGGGCCGCCCGCTCGGCCTGCTCGCCCCCATCGCCGGAGGGGTCGGCGTGCTGCTGCTCGCCGCCGCCGTCGCCCTGTGGCGGGGCAGCCGCAGCCGCTGACCGGCCGGGCGGTTAGGCTCGTGGGGTGGCGCTCAAGAACATCCCGGACCCCGGTTTCTCCGACGACGACGGCACCGCCGACCCGAGGCTCGACGCGGCCCTGGCCGCCTGGGCCGAGGACCGGACGGCACACGGCCCCGTCCTCACCGCGCTGAGGGACGCCCGGCTGCTCGTCCCGGTCGTCGCCGTCCTCGGCGAGGTCGAGACCGACCCGGAGACCGGGCTCAAGCGGGAGAAGACCAGCGACATGGCCGTCCCCACGCTGACCGCGGGGGACCGGCGGGCGCTGCCCGCCTTCACCTCGATCGCCTCGCTGGCGCTCTGGGACCCGGCCGCCCGGCCCGTCGCCGTCCCCCTCCACCAGGCGCTGGCCGCCCTCGTCCACGAGAAGGCCGACACCCTCGTCCTCGACATGGCGGGCCCGGTGCCCTACCAGGTGACCGGCTCCGCCCTGCTCGCCCTCGCCGAGGGGCGCACCAGCACGGACCCGCTGGACGACCCGGCCGTCCGGGACGCGGTCCGCGCCGCCGTCGCCGCCGAGCCCGCCGTCCTCCGCGCCCACCTGGGCCCCGGCACCGCCGACGGCACGCTCGCCCTGGTCCTCGCCGGGGACGCGGCCCCCGCCGAGGCCGCCCAGCGCGTCGCCACGCTGCTGGCCGCCGACGAAACGCTGAGGGCCCGCCTGGTACGGGGCCTCGACCTGGCACTCCTGCCGGCCTCGGCCACGCCTCCCGGCGAGCCCTTCTACGTAAAGGACTGACGTCCGTCGGCTCCTAGCCGTACACGGGGCCCGTGTACTTCTCGCCCGGGCCCTGGCCCGGCTCGTCCGGGACGAAGGACGCCTCGCGGAAGGCGAGCTGCAGGGACTTCAGGCCGTCCCGCAGCGGGGCCGCGTGGAACGAGGAGATCTCCGTCACACCCGCGTCCAGCAGGCCGGCGAGGGCGTGGATCAGCTTGCGGGCCTCGTCGAGGTCCTTGTGCTCGTCGCCGTCCTCGGTGAGCCCCAGCTTCACCGCGGCGGCGCTCATCAGGTTGACGGCGACGGTCACGATGACCTCCACCGCGGGGACCTCGGCGATGTCGCGGGTCATGGCTTCGAAGTCGGGGGTCTCGGGAGACTCGGTGTCGGGCGTTTCGCTCATGCCCACACGATAAGCGGACGTACGGTTCGCGCCGACCGGCGGGTCCTGCTAACCTTGTGTAACGACCGGCCGGACACCTATGTGCCCGGCCCACAAGTGGAGGCTCCGTTTCTCCCACCTGACCGTCCTCACGGGCGGCGGGTCACCGGTCAGGTGGCGCCCATCGTTCCGTACGGACGATGGAGGCCACCCGATGTGCGCCCCGCGGTTGACCGCGGCGGTGTTCCGGTTTTCCATGGAGCCCCGCCTGTGTCCCGTCCGGGGCATTTTTCATGTACCGGCTCGGTTGGTCTCAAACAGTTCTGAACGTGTCCGTCCGCCAGGCGGTCGCGTGGTGCTACCGAGGAGGATCCATCAGCGCCGAGCCCCGCATCAACGAGCGGATTCGCGTTCCCGAGGTGCGTCTTGTCGGCCCCAGTGGCGAGCAGGTCGGCATTGTGCCGCTTGCCAAGGCCCTGGAGCTCGCGCAGGAGTACGACCTCGACCTGGTTGAGGTTGCGGCGAACGCCCGTCCGCCCGTGTGCAAGCTCATGGACTACGGGAAGTTCAAGTACGAGTCGGCCATGAAGGCCCGTGAGGCGCGCAAGAACCAGGCGCACACGGTCATCAAGGAGATGAAGCTCCGGCCGAAGATCGACCCGCACGACTATGACACCAAGAAGGGTCACGTCGTCCGGTTCCTCAAGCAGGGCGACAAGGTCAAGATCACGATCATGTTCCGTGGTCGTGAGCAGTCCCGCCCCGAGCTGGGCTACCGACTGCTGCAGCGCCTTGCCGAGGACGTGCAGGAGCTTGGCTTCATCGAGTCCAACCCGAAGCAGGACGGCCGGAACATGATCATGGTTCTGGGCCCGCACAAGAAGAAGACCGAGGCCATGGCCGAGGCCCGCGAGGCCCAGGCCGCGCGCAAGGCCGAGCGTCAGGGCATCACCGCCGACGCGGCCGAGGCCGCGCCGGTCGAGACCGAGGCGCCCGTCGCCGAGGCCCCGGCCGAGCAGGCTCCGGCCGACACGTCGGCCGAGAACGCCGAGGCGTGATCCCGCGGGGCTGCCGCTCCGGCAGCCCCAGGGGTTCCGCCCGGAACCACTCAAACGAAGAACTGACGCTCCCGTCTGTCCGGTGCCCGCACCGGGGGAGCGCCACTGACGAGGAGATAACGGCGCTATGCCGAAGAACAAGACGCACTCCGGTGCCAAGAAGCGCTTCAAGGTCACCGGCACCGGCAAGATCATGCGCGAGCGCGCCGGCAAGCGCCACCTGCTCGAGCACAAGTCGTCCAAGCTGACGCGTCGCCTCACCGGCAACGCCGAGATGGCCCCGGGTGACTCCGCCAAGATCAAGAAGATGCTGGGCATCTGACCTGATCTCCCGCCCTCGGCGACGAGGGCTTCCGGTCGAGACCGGGACCCATCCGATTTCCGGGTCGTGTGAGCACCACCGCGACCCCGCTACAAGGAGTTAAGAAGTGGCACGCGTCAAGCGGGCAGTCAACGCCCACAAGAAGCGCCGGGCGATCCTCGAGGCGGCCTCCGGCTACCGCGGTCAGCGTTCGCGCCTGTACCGCAAGGCCAAGGAGCAGGTCACCCACTCGCTGGTCTACAACTACAACGACCGCAAGAAGCGCAAGGGCGACTTCCGTCAGCTGTGGATCCAGCGCATCAACGCCGCTGCCCGCCAGAACGGCATGACGTACAACCGCCTCATCCAGGGTCTGAAGGCCGCCAACATCGAGGTGGACCGCAAGATCCTCGCCGAGCTGGCCGTCAACGACTCCAACGCGTTCGCCGCGCTGGTCGAGGTCGCGCAGAAGGCCCTCCCGGCCGACGTCAACGCCCCGAAGGCCGCCGCCTGATCTTCCAGGCAGCAGTACTTCCGCCGGACCCGCAGGCCACGCGCCTGCGGGTCCGGCGCGTTGAAGCCCCCGCTGAACCCGCCGAACCCGCCGAGTCAGAGAGCCGCAGGCACATGTCCACCCCCGAGCTGATCTCCCCGCGTTCCCCGCGCGTCGTCGCCGCCCGGCGGCTCGCCAAGCGCAACTTCCGGGGCAAGGACCGCCTCTTCATCGCCGAGGGCCCGCAGGCCGTCCGCGAGGCCGCCGAACACCGCGGCGCCGGCGGACAGCCCACCCTCGTCGAGCTCTTCACCACCGTCGAGGCCGCCGAGCGCCACGCGCCCATCATCGACGCGGCCCGCGCCTCCGGCGCCCGCGTCCACCACGCCTCCGACACCGTCCTCGCCGAGGTCTCCCAGACCGTCACCCCGCAGGGCCTCGTCGGCGTCTGCCGCTTCCTCGACTCGCCGTTCGAGGACATCCTCGCCGCCCGGCCCAAGCTCGTCGCCGTCCTCGCGCACGTACGCGACCCCGGGAACGCCGGCACCGTGCTGCGCTGCGCCGACGCCGCCGGAGCCGACGCCGTCATCCTCACCGACGCCTCCGTGGACCTCTACAACCCCAAGTCCGTCCGCGCCTCCGTCGGCTCCCTCTTCCACCTCCCCGTCGCCGTCGGCGTCCCCGTCGAACAGGCCGTCGCCGGCCTCAAGGGCGCCGGCGTGCGCATCCTCGCCGCCGACGGCGCCGGCCAGGACGACCTCGACACCGAACTCGACGCCGGCACCATGGGCGGCCCCACCGCCTGGGTCTTCGGCAACGAGGCGTGGGGACTGCCCGAGGAGACCCGGGCGCTCGCCGACGCCGTCGTCCGCGTCCCCATCCACGGCAAGGCCGAGAGCCTCAACCTCGCGACCGCCGCCGCCGTGTGCCTGTACGCCTCCGCGCGCGCCCAACGCCCCCGAACCACCGCCTGAGGACTCCACCGAGGCCGCCGCGCCTAGTAGGGTGGCGCACTCGGGGCCCACTGCGTGACACGGAGGGGTGGGGTTACGGGGATGACGGTCGGCACGGACAGTCCCGCACAGACACGGAGCGGCGCGCTCCCGCCCGACCCCGCCGCGCCCGACCCCGCCCCGGGCACCGCGGAGCCCGGCGCCGACACGGGGCTCGGGATCGACCCCGACGACCTGCCCGACGGCCTCGTCGTCGCCGACGCCACCGGCCGGATCGTCTGCTTCAACACGGCCGCCGCCCGCATCACCGCCGTCCCCCGCGCCGAGGCCCTCGGCCGCCCCCTCGACCAGGCCCTGCCCCTGGAAGACCTCAAGGGACACCGCTGGTGGGCGCTGACCGACCCCTACGGCGGCCTCGCCACCCGCCGCGGCCAGCCCGAGCGGCACCTGCTGCTCCCCGGCGGCCGGGAGGTCCTCGTCTCCGCCCGCTACCTCCGCGACCACCCCACCGGGCCGGTCCGCCGCGTCGTCGTCTCGCTGCGCGGCACCGAGGCCCGGCGGCGCAGCGAACGCAGCCACGCCGAGCTCATCGCGACCGTCGCCCACGAGCTGCGCTCGCCGCTCACCTCCGTCAAGGGCTTCACCGCCACCCTCCTCGACAAGTGGGAGCGGTTCACCGACGACCAGAAGCGCCTGATGCTGGAGACCGTCGACGCCGACGCCGGGCGCATCAAGCGGCTCATCGCCGAGCTCCTCGACATCTCCCGGATCGACTCCGGGCGCCTGGAGGTCCGCCGCCAGCCCGTGGACATCGCCGCCGCCGTCGGCCGGCACATCCAGGCCCACACCACCGGCGGCCAGTCCCCGGACCGCTTCTTCGTCCGGATCCGGCCCGACCTGCCCGACCTGTGGGCCGACCCCGACAAGATCGACCAGATCCTCGGCAACCTGCTGGAAAACGCGGTGCGCCACGGCGAGGGAACCGTCACCATCGAGGTGGCACCCACCACGGCCACCGGCGACGGAGAGAAGGGGACGGAGGTCACCGTGAGCGACGAAGGCCCCGGCATCCCCGAGGAGTCCATGGGCCGCGTCTTCACCCGCTTCTGGCGGGGCAGCAAGCGCGGCGGCACCGGACTCGGCCTCTACATCGTCAAGGGCGTCGTCGAGGCCCACGGCGGCACCATCACCGTCGGACGGGGCCCCCGAGGCGGGGCCGAGTTCCGATTTATCCTGCCCGTCGGCACCCCGGCCCACCTCCTCTGAGGTCCCCCGCCCGGTCTCACCGGGCGAGACCGCACGGAATCGGAGCCGCCCGGGCCGCCCACGGGCTCATTCGCGTCCCCGCGCCCCGTTAGACTCGTCCTTTGGCACGTTTGCGCCCTTGACGTCGAGCGGGGCCGCCCACCCAGCCAACGGAAGCACGGGAAGAGATGTCGGCACCCAATAAGTCGTACGACCCGGTCGAGGTCGAAGCCTTGAAACCGGAAGAGATCGAGCGGATGCGCGACGAGGCGCTCGCGGCCTTCGCCGCCGCGGCCGACCTCGACGAGCTCGCCCACGCGAAGACCGCGCACACCGGCGGCACCTCGCCGCTGGCGCTCGCCAACCGCGAGATCGGCGCCCTGCCCCCGCAGGCCAAGGCCGCCGCCGGCAAGCTCGTGGGCCAGGCCCGCGGCGCCGTCTCCAAGGCTCTGGCCACCCGCCAGACCGAACTGGAGGCCGAGCGCGACGCCCGCGTCCTCGTCGAGGAGGCCGTCGACGTCACCCTGCCGTACGACCGGATCCCGGCCGGCGCCCGCCACCCGCTGACCACCCTCATGGAGCGCGTCGCCGACGTCTTCGTGTCGATGGGCTACGAGGTCGCCGAGGGCCCCGAGGTCGAGGCCGAGTGGTTCAACTTCGACGCCCTCAACTTCGTACCGGACCACCCGGCGCGGCAGATGCAGGACACCTTCTTCGTCCAGGGCCCCGAGGGCACCAGCGGCGACGAGTCCGGCGTCGTGCTGCGCACCCACACCTCGCCGGTCCAGGCCCGCACCCTCATCGACCGGGAGCCCCCGGTCTACGTGGTGTGCCCCGGCCGCGTCTACCGCACCGACGAGCTCGACGCCACGCACACCCCGGTCTTCCACCAGATCGAGCTGCTCGCCGTCGACGAGGGCCTCACCATGGCCGACCTCAAGGGCACCCTCGACCACATGGTCCAGGCGCTCTTCGGGCCCGACATGAAGACGCGGCTCCGCCCGAACTTCTTCCCCTTCACCGAGCCGTCCGCCGAGATGGACATGCTCTGCTACGTCTGCCGCGGCGAGTCCGTCGGCAACCCCGACCGCCCCTGCCGCACCTGCGGCAGCGAGGGCTGGATCGAGCTCGGCGGCTGCGGCATGGTCAACCCGAAGGTGCTCGTCGCCTGCGGAGTGGACCCCGAGAAGTACAGCGGATTCGCCTTCGGGTTCGGCATCGAGCGGATGCTGATGTTCCGCCACAACGTCGAAGACATGCGAGACATGGTCGAGGGTGACGTCCGGTTCACCCGGCCGTTCGGGATGGAGATCTGATGCGGGTCCCGCTTTCCTGGCTGCGGGAGTACGTCGACCTGCCGGTCACGGAGACCGGCCGTGACGTGCAGGCCAAGCTCATTTCGGCCGGCCTTGAGGTCGAGACCGTCGAGCGCCTCGGCGCCGGCCTCACCGGCCCCCTGGTCGTCGGCAAGGTCCTCACCATCGAGGAGCTGACCGAGTTCAAGAAGCCGATCCGCTTCTGCACCGTCGACGTCGGTCAGGCCAACGGCACCGGCGAGCCGCAGGAGATCATCTGCGGCGCCCGGAACTTCGCCGTGGGCGACAAGGTCGTCGTGGCCCTGCCCGGCGCCGTGCTGCCCGGCGACTTCCGGATCGCCGAGCGCAAGACGTACGGCCGCGTCTCCCGCGGCATGATCTGCTCGGGCGGCGAGCTCGGCATGGGCGACGACGGCACGCACGGCATCATCGTGCTGCCGCCGGAGCACGAGGTCGGCCTCGACGCCACGGTCCTCCTGGAGCTGTTCGACGAGGTCCTCGACATCGCCGTCACCCCGGACCGCGGCTACTGCCTCTCGATGCGCGGCGTCGCCCGCGAGCTCGCCATCGCCTACGGCCTGCCGCTGCGCGACCCGGCGCTGCTCGACGTGCCCGCGCCGAACTCGTACGGCTACCCGGTCCAGGTCGCCGACCCGCTGGGCTGCGACCGCTTCACCGCCCGCACGGTCACCGGCCTCGACCCCGAGGCCCGCAGCCCGATCTGGCTCCAGCGCCGCCTCCAGAAGGCCGGCATGCGCCCGATCTCGCTCGCCGTCGACATCACCAACTACGTGATGCTGGAGCTCGGCCAGCCGCTGCACGCCTACGACCGCACCCGCGTCGACGGCCCCCTCGGGGTTCGCCGCGCCACCGCCGGCGAGAAGATCACCACGCTCGACGGCACCGCGCGCGTCCTCGACCCGGGCGACCTGGTCATCACCGACAACCGCGGCCCCATCGGCCTCGCCGGTGTCATGGGCGGCGCCGACACGGAGATCGCCGACCCGGTCACCGACCCCGAGACCGGCGCCGTCACCGGCACCACCGAGGTCGTCATCGAGGCCGCGCACTTCGACGCGATCTCGATCGCCCGCACCGCCCGCCGCCACAAGCTGTCCTCCGAGGCGTCTAAGCGCTTCGAGCGCGGCGTCGACCCGCAGGCCGCCGCCGCGGCCGCGCAGCGGACCGTCGACCTGCTCGTGCTGCTCGCGGGCGGCACGGCCGAGGCCGGTGTCACCGAGGTCGTCACCCCGTCCGCGCCCCGGACCATCGCCATGCCGGCGAACCACCCCGACAAGGTCGCCGGCGTCGCCTACGGCCGCGAGACCGTCGTCCGCCGCCTCCAGGAGATCGGCTGCGACGTCTACGGGCAGGACGAGCTCGTCGTCACCGTCCCGTCCTGGCGCCCCGACCTCAACGTGCCGAACGACCTGGCCGAAGAGGTCATCCGGCTGGAGGGCTACGAGAACCTGCCCTCCACGCTGCCCAAGCCGCCCGCCGGCCGCGGCCTCACCGAGCGCCAGCGCACCCACCGCCGGGTGGGCCGCGCCCTGGCCGGCGCCGGCTACGTCGAGGCGCTGAACTACCCGTTCATCGGCGAGCAGGTCTTCGACCAGCTCGGCCTCGACGCGGACGACGCCCGCCGCCGGGTCGTCACCCTGGTCAACCCGCTCTCCGACGAGGAGCCCGCGCTCCGCACGACGCTGCTGCCGGGCCTGCTCGGCGCGCTGCGCCGCAACGACCGGCGCGGCAGCCACGACCTGGCCCTCTTCGAGACCGGCCTGGTCTTCCGGCCGACCGAGGGCCAGCCGGGCATCGCCGTCCGGCTCGGCGTCGACGGACGCCCCACCGACGAGGAGATCGCCCGCGTCAACGCCGCGCTGCCCGCGCAGCCGCGCCGCGTCGCCGTCGTCCTCGCCGGGGCCCGCGAGCAGGCCGGCTGGTGGGGCAAGGGCCGCCCGTCCGACTGGGCGGACGCGATCCAGGCCGCCCGCGCGGTGGCCGCCGAGGCCGGTGTCGGGCTGCTGATCGACGCCGACCAGCACGCCCCCTGGCACCCGGGCCGCTGCGCCGCCTTCCACGTGCTGATCGACGGCGTGAAGACGCTCGTCGGCCACGGCGGCGAGCTGCACCCGCGCGTCGTCAAGGCGCTGGGCCTGCCGGCCCGCACCTGCGCGATGGAGCTGGACCTCGACCTCCTGGAGCAGGCGAACGAGGGCCCCGTGAAGGCCCCCCGTATCTCCTCCTTCCCGGTCGCGACCCAGGACGTCGCCCTGGTCGTCGACGAGGCCGTCCCCGCGGCCATGGTCGAGTACTACCTGGCCGGCGGCGCGGGTGAACTCCTGGAGTCCATCCGCCTGTTCGACGTCTACACCGGCGACCAGCTCGACGCGGGCAAGAAGTCCCTCGCGTACGCGCTGAAGTTCCGCGCCCCCGACCGCACCCTGACGGTCGAGGAGGCCACGGCCGCCCGCGACGCCGCGGTCGCCCTGGCCGCGGAGCACACCGGCGCGGTGCTGCGCGGCGCCTGACGCCCGCACAGCCGTAAGGAAGGGGCCCCGCCCCGGGTCGTCACGACCCGGAGCGGGGCCCCTTTCCCGTGCCTCCGACCTCCGACCTCTCCGTATCTCCGACCTCCGTATCTCCGACCTTCGTACCTCCGTATTCCCTTACCTCCGTACTCCCGTACGGCGGCGTTCATCCCTTCGGGTGAGATCTCCGGCGGATGTTCCCGCGTGTCCTCCGCCCCCGCGAGAATCGACCCGGTCACAGGGGCGGGTCTGTGTGCCACAGGGTCTTCGGACGCTGGCGGGCCTCGGGAAGGGCCGTGGATGTTCCGTGACAGGACACTGGCCGCCGAGGGCTCCCCGCTCCGGCGGATCGCACCGCTGGCCGCTCCGGTCGCGTGGGGGATCGTCGCCGTCGCCTGGAAGCTCGCCTGCCCCCTCGCCCGGCACCCCGGGCTGCCGGCCCGGATCACCGTCAGCGCCGTCTTCCTCACCGTCGGCACCGCCCTCGTGCTCGGCGCCCGGCGCGGCCTCAAGCGCGAGCTCGCCCGGGTCCGCGCCGTCGCCGACGCCACCCAGCAGGTGCTGCTCCGCCCGCCGCCCGCCCGACTCGACGGACTCTCCGTCGCCGCCGGCCAGCTCTCCGCCGCCCGCGGCGCCGTCGTCGGCGGCGACCTCTACGAGGCCACGGCCACCCCCTACGGGGTACGCCTCGTCATCGGCGACGTCCGCGGCCACGGACTCGCCGCGCTCGGTGCCGTCGTCGCCGTCCTCGGCGCCTTCCGCGAAGCCGCCCACGACGAACCCGAACTCGCCGGCGTCCTGCGCCGCCTCGACCGGGCCCTCGACCGCCACCTGTGCGAACGAGCCCGCGACGAACACCCCGCCGCCGAGGAGTTCGTGACCCTGCTGCTCCTGGAGATCCGCGACGACGGCCAGGTGTACGCCCTCGACTGCGGCCACCCCGGCCCGTACCGCCTCGGCTCCCGCGTCGAAGCCGTCCCGGTCGGCGACCCGCTGCCCCCGCTCGGCGCCTTCCCGCTCCCCGCCGAGCTCGTGCCGCACCGCGCGATCCGGCTGCGCCCCGGCGACACCCTGGTCCTGCACACCGACGGCGCCGCCGAGGCCCGCGACCACCGGGGCCGCTTCTTCCCGCTGGAGGCCGTCCTCGCCGCGGCGGCCGGCGAACCGCCCGCGGCCCTCGTCCGCACGGTCCACACCGCCCTGCTGCGCCACACCGGCGGCCGGCTCACCGACGACGCCGCCCTGCTCGTCGTACGGGACGACCGCGTCCGGGTACCGGCGCAGCCCGCCGAACCCGGACTGCGCCGCACCCGGCCCGCGCCCTCCCCCCACTAGTGGGGAGGGCGTGGAGGCCGGCGCCGCCCGCGCCGCCGCGGAGTGTCGGGCAGATCAGCGGCGTGGTCGGCGCGATCCGGGCGACCGCACTGTTCGAGGGGAGCCGGCGGCCCGGGCCTCGCCCTGCGGCGAGGGAGTTCAGTCAAGCGGTCCGCCCGCCGCCCGGACAGTGCGCGCGGGCGGCCGGCACGAGCACTCCGTTCACACCCCGTGCGAAAGCGCCCCCCGATCCAACCGGAGCGGTCCCATGCAGTCCCAGCCCCCCTCCCACCCCGCGTCCCCCCTCCAGCCCAACACCCTGCTGGACGCCCTGCTCGACGAAGCGGGCATGTCCCACACCGGGCTCGCCGCCCGGGTCAACCAGGCCGGCCGGGCCCGCGGCCTCGCCCTGCGCTACGAGCACACCGCCGTGGCCCGCTGGCTCAAGGGACAGCGCCCGCGCGGCCAGGTCCCCGACCTGATCTGCGAGGTGCTGGCCGGCCGGCTGCAACGGGCCGTCACCCTCGACGACATCGGCCTCGGCGTCCCCGGCGCCGGGCAGCCCGCCGCCGGCTGCCCGCTCTCCGGCTTCGTCGAACGGGCCGCCGCCCTGTGGCGGTGCGACGAACAGCAGCGCCCGCACGTCCTCGGCGCCCAGGCGGTGGCCGGGACCCCCGCCGTCATGCCGGTCTGGGAGTGGGAGAACCCCCCGGAGGACGCCGACGTCTCCCGCGCCGGGCGCACCCGCGTCTCCGTCGCCGACGTGCAGCTGCTCGGCGCGGCCCGCACCCACTACGAGCAGATGTACCGCAAGGCCGGCGGCATGGCGACCCGCGCCCGGATCGTCGGCTTCCTCAGCGCCGAGACCGCGCCGCTGCTGCGCGGCGCCTACAGCGACTCCCTCGGGCGGCGGCTGCACCGGGCCATCGGCGGTCTGGTCGCCGTCGCCGGGATCTGCGCCTACGACTCCGACGCCCAGGGCCTCGCCCAGCGCTACTTCCACCAGGCGCTGCGCCTCGCCAAGGCGAGCGGCGACCGGGGCCTCGGCGCCTATGTCATCGCGCTGCTCGTCAACCAGTCGCTGTTCATGGGGGAGTACCGGCAGGCGGTCGCCTTCGCGGAGGCCGCGCTGCGGTCGGCCGGGCGGCAGATCACGCCCGCGCTGGCCGCCGACCTGACCGCGATGCAGGCCAAGGCGTACGCGCACCTGGGCGACGGCACCGCGGCGCTCGCCTGCATCCGGCGGGCCGAGAGCGAGGCGGCGCGGATCACCCCGGGCGCCGAACCGGCCGAGACCGGCTATGTCCAGCCGGGCCTCGTCAACGTGCAGGTCGCCGAGGCGCTCCTCAGTCTGGGTGACCTCAGCGCCGCCCACGAGCACGCGGCGGCGGCCGTCCGGACTCCCGCGCACGACCGGGGGCGGGTGCACCGGCTCGCCATGCTGTGCCAGATCGAACTGCGGCGGGGCGAGACCGAGCGGGCGGCGCGCACGGCGGTGGAGATGACCGAGCGGGCCCGCGGGATGGAGTCGCAGCGGCTGCGGGACCGGCTCCGCGAGGTGCGCGAGCATCTGCTGGCCAGCGGGGGAGGGGATGCCAGGGCGGCGGCCGAACTGATCGACGGTGCGCTGCGCGTGCCCCTGTGAGCGGGTCCGTGAGCCGTCCCGGAGGCCGCTGAGCTTTGCCTTTGCGGCCGGACCCTGCTGCGATGTTGCCACCAACCTATCTCCGAACGGTCGGAAGGTGGCAGAAACGTGCAGTGGACGAAACTAAGTGAACAGTCCGTCTATGAGAACCGCTGGTTCCGGGTGAACCTCGCCGACGTCGAACTCCCCGACGGCCGCCGCCTCGACCACTACCTCATCCGGCTCCGCCCCGTCGCCGTCGCCACCGCCGTCAACGACGCCGACGAGGTCCTGCTCCTGTGGCGCCACCGCTTCATCACGGACAGCTGGGGCTGGGAACTCGCCGCCGGCGTCGTCGAGGACGGCGAGGACACCGAGACCGCCGCCGCCCGCGAGATGGAGGAGGAGACCGGCTGGCGCCCAGGCCCCCTGCGCCCGCTGCTCACCGTCGAACCCTCCAACGGGCTCACCGACGCCCGCCACCACCTCTACTGGACCGACACCGCCGCCTACACCGGGCCGCCGCAGGACGCCTTCGAGTCCTCACGGGTCGAATGGGTCCCGCTCAAGAGCGTCCCCGACCTCATCGCCCGGGGCGAGGTGCCCGCCGCCAACATGGCCGCCGGGCTGCTCATGCTGCGCCACCTGCGGCTCGGCTGAACCGCGTGCGGGGGAACGCCGGACGGCCCGTACCTGTGCGGTGTACGGGCCGTCCGGGGGCGCGCGGCGGCCTCCGGAGGCCGGGCGCGCGGGGGTCTCAGGAGTACGGGTAGAAGCCCGAGCCCGTCTTGCGGCCCAGCCGGCCCGCGTCCACCATCCGCTGGAGCAGCGGCGGCGCGGCGTACAGCGGCTCCTTGTACTCGTCGTACATCGAGTCCGCGATCGACGCGATCGTGTCCAGACCGATCAGATCCGAAAGCTTCAGCGGGCCCATCGGGTGGGCGCAGCCGAACTCCATGCCGTTGTCGATGTCCTCGCGGCTCGCGATGCCCGACTCGAACATCCGGATCGCCGACAGCAGATACGGCACCAGCAGCGCGTTCACCACGAAGCCCGAACGGTCCTGCGCACGGATCGCGTGCTTGCCCAGGGCCTTCTCCGCGAAGAGCTGCGCCCGGCTGATCGTGCCCTCGGAGGTGGTGAGGGCGGGGATCAGCTCGACCAGCTTCTGCACCGGAGCCGGGTTGAAGAAGTGGATGCCGACGACCTGGTCCGGGCGCGAGGTCGCCACGGCCAGCTTCACCAGCGGGATGGACGAGGTGTTCGAGGCCAGGATGGCGTCCGGCCGGGTCACCACCTGGTCGAGCACCTTGAAGATCTCGGTCTTGACCTGCTCGTTCTCCACGACCGCCTCGATCACGAGGTCACGGTCGGCGAACTCGCCCAGGTCGGTGGTGAAGCTGAGCCGGGCCAGCGTGGCGTCGCGCTCCTCCTCGCTGATCTTGCCGCGCTCGGCGGCCTTGGACAGCGAGTTGTAGAGCCGCGTGCGGCCGATCTCCAGCGCCTCGCCGGTGGTCTCGGCGACCTTCACCTCGAGACCGCTGCGGGCACACACCTCAGCGATGCCCGCGCCCATCTGGCCGCAGCCCACCACTCCGACGCGCTCAATGTCGGCCATGGAGTCCGTCACCTCGTGCCTTTCGCTCTTTCCTGGCGGCGGGCCCCGTGTGATTCCGGTGCGACCGCCTCGACCCCACGACGTTACTCCGGGCGGGGCGGATGATCGATCGTTCTCCGGAGGGCATCCTCTTCCTGAAGCTGTGACGTATCCGATAGCAAGGGGCGACAAATGCCGCTGATCGGCAGAAGAGGGTTCGTGGCGGGGCTGGCCGGACTGGCCGGACTGGGCGAGGCGGGCGGCAGCGCACGGGCCGCCACGGCGGGGGCGCCCGGCGCGGCACGGCCCGGCGGGCGCACCCCCGGCGCCTTACGGGGCATGTGGGTCGCGACGATCTCCAACCGCGACTTCCCCTCCCGCACCGGGCTGACCGCCGCCCAGCAGCACGCCGAGCTGACCGCCCTGCTCGACCTGGCCGTACGGCGCCGGATGACCGCCGTCATGCTCCAGGTCCGCCCCTCCGCGGAGACCCTGTGGCCCTCGCCGTACGAGCCGTGGGCCCGCTGCCTCACCGGCGTCCAGGGCGGCGACCCTGGCTGGGACCCGCTCGGCACCGCTGTCGAGGAGGCGCACGCCCGCGGCCTGGAACTGCACGCCTGGTGCAACCCGTACCGCGTCTCCACCCAGCCCGAACTCACCAAACTGGCCCCGAACCACCCGGCCCGGCTCCACCCCGAGTGGGTCGTCACCTACAACGGGGCGCTCTGCTACGACCCCGGCCTGCCCGAGGTCCGGCGCCACGTCCAGGACGCCATGCTCGACGCCGTACGCCGCTACGACGTCGACGCGCTCCACTGGGACGACTACTTCTACCCGTACCCCGTGGCCGGCCAGAGCTTCGGCGACGACGCCTCCTACCGGAAGTACGGGGGCGGCTTCAGCGACCGGGCCGCCTGGCGACGTAACAACGTCGACCTGCTGGTCTCCGAGACCTCCGCCCGGATCAAGCAGCTCAAACCGCACGTCGCCTTCGGCATCAGCCCCTTCGGCGTCTGGCGCAACGCCTCCGCCGACCCCCTCGGCTCCGACACCCGGGCCGGGGCCAGCTACGACGATCAGCACGCCGACACCCGCAAGTGGGTCAAGGAACGCTGGCTCGACTACGTGGTCCCCCAGCTCTACTGGAACATCGGCTTCGCCGCCGCCGACTACGCCAAGCTCGTCCCCTGGTGGGACGCCGTCGTCCGGGACACCGGCGTACGCCTCTTCATCGGCGAGGCCCTCTACAAGGTCGGCGACCCCGCCCAGCCCGCCGCCTGGCAGGACCCGCAGGAGCTCGTCCGGCACGCGCGGCTCGCCCGCGAGCACCCCGGCGTCGGCGGGCACGTCTACTTCGCGGCGCGCGAGGCCGCCAAGGACCCGCTCGGGGCCCTCACCGCCGTGCTCGCCGACGACCCGCCCCGGCGCGCCCGCGACGGGGCGTGACGCGCGGGCCGAGGCGGGGGCGTGACGCGGCGGGACCTCAGCCGGTCCCCGCCTCCGGGTGACGACGGACGACGGTGTCGGGCCCCGGCGACATCAGGGACTCGTGACCGTCGTCCTCGTACGTGACGCGGTACGGGGGAGTGCCGTTCTCCCCCAGCACCTGGACGACCCGGGCCGTACGGTCGTGCTGACCTACGGTCCGGCCGTGCACCAGCAGCTTGTCGCCCACGCTCGCACGCATCGGGGTGACCTCCTCGCGGCCGGGCCGCTCCCCGCGCGGACCTCCGGGCGGAGGCCGCTGACCCACGGGAGCCTCTTACCGCCATTGTGCCCCCGGGCGCCGCCGCCGTCAGCTCCTCGCCCGCTGCGTCACCGCGATGCACACCAGCACCCCCGCCGCCGCGGCCGGCGCCGCCGGGGACAGCTCCTCGCCCAGCACCGTCACCGACCAGAACAGCGTCAGCAGCGGCTGCGCGAGCTGGAGCTGGCTGGCCTTCGGGATGCCGATCTCGGCCATGCCCCGGTACCAGACGTACAGGCCGAAGAACGTCGACCCCGCCGCCACCCAGACCAGGCCCGCCACCCCGTGCGCCGTCAGCCGCACCGGCTCGTGCGCCAGCGCCACCGCCGTGCCCACCGCCGTCAGCGGCAGGCACAGCACCAGCGCCCAGCCGATCACCTGCCAGCCCGGCATCAGCGCCGCCAGCCGGCCGCCCTCCGTGTACCCGGCGGCGCACACCAGCAGCGCGCCGAACAGATACAGATCGCCCCGCGACAGCGCGCCGCCGCTCTGCTGGAGCGTGAACGCGAGCACCACCACCGCCCCGGCGACCGCCGCGATCCAGAACGTACGGGACGGGCGCCGGCCGGTGCGCACCGCCGCCAGGGCCGCCGTGGTGAGCGGCAGCAGCCCCACCACCACCGCCGCGTGCGAGGTCGTCGAGGTCCGCAGCGCCAGCGTCGTCAGCAGCGGGAAGCCGATCACCACACCGCCCGCCACCACCGCGAGCCCGGCCCAGTGCCGCCGCTCGGGCGGCGCCACCCGGCCCGCCAGCAGGAAGGCGCCCGCGATCAGCGCGGCCAGCACCGAGCGGACCGCCACCAGCGACCAGGGGCCGAAGCTCTCCAGGCCCCAGACCGTCGACGGGAAGGTCAGCGAGAAGGCCACCACGCCCAGGGCCGCCATCAGCGTCCCGCTGCGGGGGGTCCGCGCGGTCCGGGTGACCGCTATCGTCGTCGGCAGGGTAGCGCTATTCTGTGCTCTCATGAACGAGAGTAGCAGTGTCGGTGAACTGGCGAAATCCCTGCGCGAAGAGCTCAACCGCTACTCCGTAGGGGAGAAACTGCCCTCCAGCCGGGCCCTCGTCGAGCGCCACCACGTCTCACCCGTCACCGTCACCCGCGCCCTCGCCCAGCTCGCCGCCGAAGGTCTCGTCGTCACCCGCCCCGGCGCCGGCTCCTACCGCGCCGCACCCCGCGCCACCACCCCCGCCGTCGGCGACACCTCCTGGCAGCAGCTCGCCCTCAGCGCCGACACCGCCACCGAACTCGTCCCCCGCGCCGTCGACGCCTCCGGCGTCCTCGTCACCCTCTCCGCGCCCCAGCCCGGCGTCATCGAGTTCAACGGCGGCTACCTCCACCCCTACCTCCAGCCCGAACGCGGCCTCGCCGGCGCCCTCGCCCGCGCCGGCCGCCGCCCCGGCGCCTGGGGCCGGCCCCCCACCGACGGCCTCCCCGAACTCCGCGAATGGTTCGCCCGCGCCATCGGCGGCGGCGTCACCGCCGCCGAAGTCCTCATCACCGCCGGCGGCCAGCCCGCCCTCACCACCGCCCTGCGCGCCCTCGCCCCGCCCGGCACCCCCGTCCTCGTCGAATCCCCCACCTACCCCGGCATGCTCGCCGTCGCCCGCGCCGCCGGACTGCGCCCCGTCCCCGTCCCCACCGACGCCGACGGCGTCCGGCCCGACCTCCTCGAAGCCGCCTTCCGCGCCACCGGCGCCCGCGTCCTCGTCTGCCAGCCGCTCTTCCAGAACCCCACCGGCGCCGCCCTCAGCGCCGAACGCCGCACCGCCGTCGTCCGGATCGCCCGCGCCGCCGGCGCCTTCGTCGTCGAGGACGACTTCGCCCGCCGGCTCGTCCACGAGGACGCCGGACCGCTCCCCGCCACCCTCGCCGCCGACGACCCCGACGGCGTCGTCGTCCACGTCTGCTCCCTCACCAAACCCACCTCCCCGAGCCTCCGCGTCGGCGCCCTCGCCGCCCGCGGGCCCGTCCTCGAACGGCTCCGCGCCATCCAGGTCGTCGACAGCTTCTTCGTCGCCCGGCCCCTCCAGGAGACCGCCCTCGAACTCGTCGGCTCACCCGCCTGGAGCCGCCACCTCCGCTCCACCGCCGCCGAGCTCCGGCTCCGCCGCGACACCATGACCGGCGCCGTCGCCCGGCACCTGCCCGAACTCGCCCTGCCCCACATCCCCTCCGGCGGCTACCACCTCTGGCTCCGCCTCCCCGACACCCTCCCCGAAGCCGCCCTCATCCCCACCGCCCTGCGCTGCGGCGTCGCCATCGCCCCCGGGCGTCCCTACTTCTGCGCCGAGCCGCCCGCCGGCCACATCCGGCTGAGTTTCGCGGGTGTCGCCGGGCCCACGGAGATCGTCGAGGGCGTGCGGCGGCTGCGGACCGCCCTCGACGCGCTCCTCGGCTGAACGACCCGGGCCGTGTCCGTCCGGCTCTCGCCTCCGGCAAATTCGCCTGACAACCCGTGACCGGGGTGCCAGCCTTCGCCCATGACCGACACCAGCACCGCGGAAGGCGCCGTCATGCACGGGGCGTACGAGATCTCAGCCGACCCCGCCCGCATCGACGCCGCCCGCGTCCACCACTGGCTCTCCACCGACGCGTACTGGGCCCTCGGCCGACCTCGGGAGAAGCAGGACCGGGCCATCGCCGGCTCCCTCAACTACGGCGCCTACCACCGGGACACGGGCGAGATGGGCGCCTACGCCCGCGTCGTCACCGACTACGCCACCTTCGCCTGGCTCTGCGACGTCTACGTCGACCCCGGCGCCCGCGGCACCGGGCTCGGCACCGGACTCGTCACCGCCGTCCGCGACGACCTGGAACAGTACGGACTCCGCCGGATCATGCTCGCCACCGCCGACGCGCACGGCGTCTACGAGAAGGTCGGTTTCACGCCACTGCAGAATCCGGACAAGTGGATGGCACTCGGGCAGCAGTGAACCCACGGCCGTCCCCGACTCCCAAATGAACCCTTGACCCGCGCGGCCCCCGGCCTCACGATCGCCGCCATGGGTCTTCGGGTCACGCTCGTCGCGGCGGCACGCAGCTCCTCCCTGCTCGCCGAACGCTTCGACGACGACCGGCCGCTCGACGAGGCCGGCTGGTACGAGGTGCAGCTCGCCGCGCCCCGGCTGATTCCGCTCGGCGCGGCCGAGCTGCGCTACTGCTCCCCGACGCCCCGCAGCCGCGCCACCGGCACGGCCCTCGGCTACGCCCCGCTGGTCCAGCCCGCGCTGCGCGACTGCGACATGGGACGGTGGCGGGGGCTCACGCTGGCCGAGGTCGCCGCGCTCGAACCGGGGGCCGTCGACGCGTGGCTGCGCGATCCTCGGTCGGCGCCGCACGGGGGAGAAACGCTTCTCTCCTTCATCACGCGGGTCGGGGGGTGGCTCGACACCCGGCCCGCCGATAGCGGGGCCATCGTCGCCGTCGCCGAGCCCGCGGTCGTGCGGGCCGCCCTCGTCTACGCGCTGAAGGCGCCGCCCGGCACGTACTGGAACGTCGACGTCCGGCCGCTGTCCACCGTCACGCTGACCGGGCGGGCCGGGCTGTGGCATCTGCGGTTGGCCGCCGCTGTCGGGTGACGCGGGGGGTGGGGAGGGGGTCGGGTTCGGGGCTGCATGATTTACGGCGCGGATGCCGTGCTCGTCCCGTACGGGCTCTCGTCCCGCGCCACAAATCACGCCTGACGCCCCGAACCCGACCCCCTCCCCACCCCCCGCTCCCGTCCGTCGTTCGCGGGCCGCGCCGTCCGACCGGCTAGCCTGGGCGCACGATGAACCGTTTGATCACGTCCTGGGGCGACTTCCCCGTCACCCGCTTCCCTTCGGACCCGCGCGACCCCCTGCGCGCCTGGGACGCCGCCGACGAATACCTGCTCGCCCACCTCGCGGAGAGCGGCACCGACCTGTCCGGCACCGTCGCCGTCGTCGGCGACCGCTGGGGTGCCCTCGTCACCGCGCTCGCCGCCGAGGCCGGTGACCTCGTCCAGATCTCCGACTCGTACCTCGGCCGCCGCGCCACCGGGGACAACCTGGACCGCGCCGGTGTGGACCCCGGCGCGGTCCGGCTGCTCACCACCCAGGACCCGCCGCCCGAGCGGATCGACGTGCTGCTCGTCCGCGTCCCCAAGAGCCTCGCGCTCCTGGAGGACCAGCTCCACCGGCTCGCCCCCGCCCTCCACGACGGCACCGTCGTCGTCGGCACGGGCATGGTGAAGGAGATCCACACCTCGACCCTGACGCTCTTCGAGCGGATCCTCGGGCCGACCCGGACCTCCCTCGCGGTGAAGAAGGCCCGGCTCATCCACACCACCCCAGGGGGACACATCACACCGGGGGGACACATCACCCCGGATGGATCCGGGAACCCCTGGCCCTACCGGTACGAGCTCCCCGCCGACGCTCCCGCCGGGCTCGCCGGGCTCGGTGTTGTCAACCAGGCCGGCGTCTTCTGCGCCGACCGGCTCGACATCGGCACCCGCTTCCTGCTGGAGCACCTGCCTCGCGGCCTCGGCGACGCCCGGGTGGTGGACCTCGGCTGCGGCAACGGCGTCGTCGGCCTCGCCGTCGCGCTCGCCGAGCCCGAGGCCCAGCTGCTCTTCACCGACGAGTCGTACCAGGCCGTCGCCTCGGCGGAGGAGAACTTCCGCACCCACGCCGGGCCCGCGCGCAAGGCCGAGTTCGCCGTCGGCGACGGGCTGGCGGACACCGAGCCCGGGTCCGTGGACCTGGTGCTCAACAACCCGCCGTTCCACAGCCACCAGGCCACCACGGACCGCACCGCCCGCCGCATGTTCGCCGAGGCCCGCCGGGCCCTGCGGCCCGGCGGGGAGCTGTGGGTGGTCGGCAACCGGCACCTCGGCTACCACACCACCCTGCGCCGCATCTTCGGCAACAGCGAACTCGTCGCCGGCAACCCGAAGTTCGTGGTGCTCCGGGCCGTCAAGCGCTGATCACGCCAGGGCCACCAGGTCCCGGTACTCCTCGTGCCACAGGTCCTCGTGCGCGTCCGGCAGCAGCAGCACCCGCTCCGGGCGCAGCGCGTCGATCGCGCCCACGTCGTGCGTGACCATCACGATCGCGCCCGGGTACGTGCCGACGGCGGCCAGCACCTCGTCCCGGGAAGCCGGGTCGAGGTTGTTGGTCGGCTCGTCGAGCAGCAGGACGTTCGCGCCCGAGTGGACCAGCCCGGCCAGCGCGAGCCGGGTCTTCTCGCCGCCCGAGAGGACCCCGGCGGGCTTGTCGGCGTCGTCGCCCCGGAACAGGAACGCCCCCAGCACCCGCCGCACCTCGCCGTCCGTGAGGTGCGGGGCCGCCGCCGAGAGGTTCTCGCGCACGGTACGGGCCGGGTCGAGCGTCTCGTGCTCCTGCGCGAAGTAGCCGAGCCGCAGCCCGTGCCCATGCACCACCCGGCCCGCGTCCGGCGCCTCCGCGCCCGCGAGCAGGCGCAGCAGCGTCGTCTTCCCGGCCCCGTTGAGGCCCAGCACCACCAGCCGCGAACCCCGGTCCAGCGCGAGGTCCACCCCGTCGAGGACCGGGCGCCCGCCCCCGTACCCCTTCGTCAGCGACACCGCGCCCAGGGGCGTCCGGCCGCAGGGCGCGGGCTCGGGCAGCCGGATCCGGGCGACCCGCTCGGCGCGCCGCACCTCCTCCAGGCCGTCCAGCATCCGGTCGGCACGGCGCGCCATGCTGCGGGCGGTGACGGCCGTCGCCGAGCGGGCCTTCATCCGGTCGGCCTGGGCGTGCAGGGCCGCGGCCTTCCGCTCGGCGTTGGCGCGCTCGCGGGTCCGCCGCCGCTCGTCGGCGTCCCGCTGGGCGAGGTAGCCCGCCCAGCCGGTGTTGTGGATGTCGACCGTCATCCGCTGCGGGTCCAGGTGGAAGACCCGGTTGACGGTGGCGGCGATCAGGTCCAGGTCGTGGCTGATGAGGACCAGCCCGCCCTGGTGCGCGGAGAGGAAGCCGCGCAGCCAGCCGACCGAGTCGGCGTCGAGGTGGTTGGTGGGCTCGTCGAGGAGCAGGGTGCCCTCGCGGCCGTGTCCGGCGAAGAGGATGCGGGCGAGCTCGACCCGGCGTTTCTGCCCGCCGGACAGCGTGCCGACGGCCCGGCCCATCAGCTCGGCGGGCAGCCCGACACCGGCGGCGACGCGGGCGGCCTCGGCCTCCGCCGCGTAACCGCCGCACGCCTCGAAGGCGGCCTCGGCCCGCGCGTACACGTCCATCGCCCGCGTGTCGGCCCGCTCGCCGAGCCGTTCGGCGGCGGCCCGCAGCCGGCGGACGGCCTCGTCCATGCCGCGCGCGGACAGGATCCGGTCGGTGACGGAGACGGCGGGGTCGGCGGCGCGGGAGTCCTGGGCCAGATAGCCGAGGGCCCCGGTCCGCAGCACGCTGCCGGCGGCGGGGGCGCGCAGCCCGGCGAGGGTGTCGAGGAGGGTGGTCTTCCCGGCCCCGTTGCGGCCGACGAGGCCGATCCGGTCGCCGGGAGCGATGTGGAAGGAGATGTCGGACAGGAGGAGACGGGCGCCGACGCGCACGTCGGCACCACGAAGGGTGATCATGGGGAAACGCTCCGAACAAGCTGAAGGACACACGGGTGGCGTGGAAGCGGGTCCTGGAGCTAGGAAATTCGGGGCGTAGACATGAACCCGAGGGTACGGGAGCCACCGGGACCGCCGCACCCGGATTACCGACCCGGGCAGCCCGGCAGGGAGGGTCAGCCGACCGACGACGGGAGCGGGGGGTGGGGAGGGGGTGGGGTTCGGGGCGTCAAGCGTGATTTGTGGCGCGGGACAAGGACCCGCGCCCCACGAGCAACGGCATCCGCGCCGTAAATCATGCAGTCCCGAACCCCACCCCCTCCCCACCCCCCGCGCACAGACCACCGCCCGATACCCCACCGCCCGATACCCCACCCCACCCCGCCCCCCCGTGGGATGCTGAGGAACATGAACCTGGAAGACCTGGCCCGCCTGCGCCGCGCCAAGGACGCCATGGACCGGGACTACGCGGAGCCGCTGGACGTCCCGGCACTGGCGAGGGTCGCGCTGATGTCTGCCGGGCACTTCTCGCGCAGTTTTCGCGCCGCGTACGGGGAGACCCCGTACAACTACCTCATGACCCGCCGCGTCGAGCGGGCGAAGGCGCTGCTGCGCCGGGGCGACCTGAGCGTGACGGAGGTCTGCTTCGCGGTGGGCTGTACGTCGCTGGGCTCGTTCAGCTCGCGTTTCACGGAGCTGGTGGGGGAGACCCCGAGCGCCTACCGGGCGAGGAGCCACGAGGCGGGCGCGCCGATCCCGGCGTGCGTGGCGAAGGTGGTGACCCGCCCGCTGAAGAACCGCCGGCCGCCGGGGGAAGCGGTCAGGATCGGAGAAGCGGAATCCTCCGCGCCCTCGTAGGTTCGGAGCATGAACAGCATCAGCCTTTCCCAGTGTTTCATCGCCGTCGACGACCACGACAAGGCGCTCGCGTTCTACCGTGACGTGCTCGGTCTGGAGGTCCGCAACGACGTGGGTTTCGAGGGGATGCGGTGGGTGACCGTCGGCTCCCCGGACCAGCCGGACGTGGAGATCGTCCTGGAGCCGCCGCTCGCCGACCCGAACGCCCCGGAGGCCGACCGCAGGGTCATGTCCGAGCTGCTCGCGAAGGGGCTGCTGCGGGGCGTGATCTTCTCGACGGACGACGTGGACGCGACGTTCGAGCGGATCCGGGAGGCCGGCGGCGAAGTCCTCCAGGAGCCGGTCGATCAGCCGTACGGTGTACGGGACTGCGCCTTCCGTGACCCGGCCGGCAACATGCTCCGGTTCACCCAGCCGCGAAAGCGGTAGCGCGCGGTCGCCCGTCCGCCAGTCCGCCAGAGTTCCGAGGAGAGACGAGACGATGAGCAAGGCCAGCGTGCCGCACGCCGCCGACAGCCATGAGGTGATCCGCGTGCTGGGGGCGCGCGAGAACAACCTCAAGGATGTCAGCATCGAGATCCCGAAGCGCCGCCTCACCGTGTTCACGGGGGTGTCCGGTTCGGGCAAGAGCTCGCTGGTGTTCGACACGATCGCGGCGGAGTCGCAGCGGCTGATCAACGAGACGTACAGCGCGTTCGTGCAGGGTTTCATGCCGACGCTGGCGCGCCCCGAGGTGGACGTGCTGGACGGGCTGACGACGGCGATCACGGTGGACCAGCAGCGGATGGGCGCGGATCCGCGGTCGACGGTGGGTACGGCGACGGACGCGAACGCGATGCTGCGGATCCTGTTCAGCCGGCTCGGCAAGCCGCACATCGGCCCGCCGGGGGCGTACGCGTTCAACGTGCCGTCGGTGCGGGCGAGCGGCGCGATCACGGTGGAGCGCGGCGACAAGAAGACGGTGAAGGCGACGTTCAACCGCACCGGCGGGATGTGCCCGCGCTGCGAGGGGCGGGGGAGCGTCACGGATCTGGATCCGGCGCAGCTGTACGACGAGACGAAGTCGCTGGACGAGGGCGCGCTGACGATCCCGGGGTTCAAGCCGGGCGGCTGGAACTACCGCCTGTACAGCGAGTCCGGGCTGTTCCCGGCGGACAAGCCGATCGGCCGGTTCACGAAGAAGGAGCTGCGGGACTTCCTGCACCACGAGCCGGTCCGGATGAAGATCGCCGGGATCAACATGACGTACGAGGGGCTGATCCCGCGGATCCGGAAGTCGATGCTGTCGAAGGACCGGGAGGGGATGCAGCCGCACATCCGGGAGTTCGTGGACCGGGCGGTGACGTTCACGGCGTGCCCGGAGTGCGAGGGGACGCGGCTGAGCGCGGAGGCGCGCTCGTCGAAGATCAGGCGGGTGAGCATCGCGGACGCCTGCGCGATGCAGATCAGCGATCTGGCGGAGTGGGTGCGGGGCATCGAGGAGCCGTCGGTGGCTCCGCTGCTGGCGGCGTTGCGGCAGACGCTGGACTCGTTCGTGGAGATCGGTCTGGGGTATCTGGCGCTGGACCGCCCGGCGGGCACGCTGTCGGGGGGTGAGGCGCAGCGGGTGAAGATGATCCGGCATCTGGGGTCGTCGCTGACGGATGTGACGTACGTGTTCGACGAGCCGACGACGGGGCTGCACCCGCACGACATCCAGCGGATGAACGATCTTCTGCTGCGGCTGCGGGACAAGGGCAACACGGTGCTGGTGGTCGAGCACAAGCCGGAGGTCGTGGAGATCGCGGACCATGTCGTGGACCTGGGTCCGGGCGCGGGTACGGCGGGCGGCCAGGTGTGTTTCGAGGGTTCGGTCGAGGGGCTGCGGAAGAGCGGCACGGTGACCGGCCGGCACCTGGGGGACCGGGCGGGGCTGAAGGGCGCGGTGCGGGCGCCGTCGGGCGCGCTGCGGATCCGGGGCGCGCGGACGCACAACCTGAAGGGCGTGGACGTGGACGTCCCGCTCGGGGTGCTGGCGGTGGTGACGGGGGTCGCGGGTTCGGGGAAGAGCTCGCTGGTGCACGGTTCGATCCCGGCGTCGGAGGGCGTGGTGTCGGTGGACCAGGCGCCGATCCGGGGTTCGCGGCGGTCGAATCCGGCGACGTACACGGGGCTGCTGGAGCCGATCCGGAAGGCTTTCGCGAAGGCCAACGGGGTGAAGCCGGCGTTGTTCAGCGCCAATTCGGAGGGCGCGTGTCCGACGTGCAACGGCGCCGGGGTCATCTACACCGATCTGGGGATGATGGCGGGGGTGGCGACGACGTGCGAGGACTGCGAGGGGAAGCGGTTCGACGCCTCGGTGCTGGAGTACCGGCTGGCCGGCAAGGACATCAGCGAGGTCCTGGCGATGCCGGTGAGCGAGGCGGAGCGTTTCTTCGGGGCGGGTGAGGCCCGGACCCCGGCGGCGCACCGGATCCTGGAGCGGCTGGCGGACGTGGGTCTGGGCTATCTCACGCTGGGTCAGCCGCTGACGACGCTGTCGGGCGGTGAGCGGCAGCGGCTGAAGCTGGCGACGCACATGGCGGACAAGGGCGGGGTGTACGTGCTGGACGAGCCGACGGCCGGTCTGCATCTGGCGGACGTGGAGCAGCTCCTCGGTCTGCTGGACCGGCTGGTGGACTCGGGGAAGTCGGTGATCGTGGTGGAGCACCACCAGGCGGTGATGGCGCACGCGGACTGGATCATCGATCTGGGTCCGGGGGCGGGTCACGACGGCGGTTCGGTGGTGTTCGAGGGGACGCCGGCGGAGCTGGTGGCGGCGCGTTCGACGCTGACGGGCGAGCACCTGGCGGCGTACGTGGGCGCCTGACCCTCGGCGTACTCGCCGCGTACGGCAGGGAACGGCCGGTCCCGGGGTTCCCGGGGCCGGCCGTTCGCGCGTTCCCACCCCCGGCACCACATTGCATAAAACTGCGACTCTGCGTATAGTCATGCCATCCATGAGGAGGGTTTCGATGACGGTACGAGCAGCGGTCGCCGGTGCGAGCGGATACGCGGGCGGGGAACTCCTGCGCCTGCTCCTCGCCCACCCCGAGGTCGAGATCGGGGCCCTGACCGGCCACTCCAACGCCGGCCAGCGACTCGGCGGCCTCCAGCCGCACCTGCTGCCGCTCGCCGGCCGGGTGCTCGCCGAGACGACCCCCGAGGTCCTCGCCGGCCACGACGTCGTCTTCCTCGCCCTGCCGCACGGACAGTCCGCCGCCGTCGCCGAACAGCTCGGACCGGACACCCTCGTCGTCGACATGGGCGCCGACTTCCGGCTGAAGGACCCGGCCGACTGGGAGGCGTTCTACGGCTCCCCGCACGCCGGGACCTGGCCCTACGGCCTCCCCGAACTGCCGGGTGCCCGCGCCGCGCTGGAGGGGTCCAAGCGCATCGCGGTGCCCGGTTGCTACCCCACCGCCGTCTCGCTCGCGCTCTTCCCCGCGTACGCGAACGGGCTCGCCGAGCCCGAGGCCGTCATCGTCGCCGCCTCCGGCACCTCCGGCGCGGGCAAGGCCGCCAAGCCGCACCTCCTCGGCTCCGAGGTCATGGGCAACATGACCCCGTACGGCGTCGGCGGCGGCCACCGGCACACCCCCGAGATGATCCAGAACCTCAGCGCGCCGGCCGGCGAGCGGGTCACCGTCTCCTTCACCCCCACCCTCGCGCCGATGCCCCGCGGCATCCTCGCCACCTGCTCCGCCACCGCCCGGCCCGGCGTCACCGCCGAGACCCTGCGCGCCGCGTACGAGAAGACCTTCGCCGACGAGCCGTTCGTCCACCTCCTCCCCGAGGGCCAGTGGCCGGCCACCGCGTCCGTCTACGGTTCGAACGCCGTTCAGATCCAGGTCGCCCACGACCCGGCCGCGCACCGGATCATCGTCGTCAGCGCCATCGACAACCTCACCAAGGGCACCGCCGGCGGCGCGGTGCAGAGCATGAACATCGCCCTCGGCTTCCCCGAGGAGACCGGACTTTCCACGATTGGAGTCGCTCCGTGAGCGTCACCGCAGCGCAGGGATTCACGGCCGCGGGCATCGCGGCCGGGATCAAGCAGAACGGCAAGCCGGACCTGGCCCTCGTGGTCAACACCGGGCCGCGCCGCGCCGCCGCGGGTGTGTTCACCTCCAACCGCGTCAAGGCCGCCCCCGTCCTGTGGTCCCAGCAGGTCCTCGCCGACGGCGAACTGACCGCCGTCGTCCTCAACTCCGGCGGCGCCAACGCCTGCACCGGCCCCCAGGGCTTCCAGGACACCCACGCCACCGCCGAGAAGGCCGCCGAGGTCCTCGGCGTCGGCGCGGGCGAGGTCGCCGTCGCCTCCACCGGCCTCATCGGCGTCCTGCTCCCCATGGACAAGCTGCTCCCCGGCGTCGAGAAGGCCGCCGCCGAACTCTCCGCCCACGGCGGCGAGAAGGCCGCCCTCGCCATCAAGACCACCGACACCGTCCACAAGACCGCCGTCGCCGCCCGCGAGGGCTGGACCGTCGGCGGCATGGCCAAGGGCGCCGGCATGCTCGCCCCCGGCCTCGCCACCATGCTCGTCGTCCTCACCACCGACGCCGACGTCGACGCCCCCGGCCTGGACGCGGCCCTGCGCCGCGCCACCCGGCTCACCTTCGACCGGGTCGACTCCGACGGCTGCATGTCCACGAACGACACCGTCCTCCTGCTCGCCTCCGGCGCCGCCGGGACCACCCCCGCCGAGGACGAGTTCGCCGCCGCCGTCCAGGAGGTCTGCGAGGACCTCGCCCGCCAGCTGATCGGCGACGCCGAGGGCGCCAGCAAGGACATCCGCATCGAGGTCGTCAACGCGGCCAGCGAGGACGACGCCGTCGAAGTCGGCCGCTCCATCGCCCGCAACAACCTCCTCAAGTGCGCCATCCACGGCGAGGACCCCAACTGGGGCCGGGTGCTCTCCGCCATCGGCACCACCTCCGCCGCCTTCGAGCCCGACGAGCTCAACGTCGCCATCAACGGCGTCTGGGTGTGCCGCAAGGGCTCCGTCGGCGAGGACCGCGACCTCGTCGACATGCGCTTCCGCGAGGTCGTCATCACCGCCGACCTCGCCGCCGGGTCCGCGTCCGCCGTCATCTGGGCCAACGACCTCACCGCCGACTACGTCCACGAGAACAGCGCGTACTCCTCATGAGCGACGACTCCCAGAACACCGCCCGCAAGCACACCGCGCTGCCCAAGGCGCAGATCCTCATCGAGGCGCTGCCCTGGCTCACCCGCCACCACGGCAAGACCGTCGTCATCAAGTTCGGCGGCAACGCCATGATCGACGACGAGCTCAAGGCCGCCTTCGCCCAGGACGTCGTCTTCCTGCGCCACGCCGGCCTCAAGCCGGTCGTCGTGCACGGCGGCGGCCCCCAGATCAGCGCCGCCCTCGACCGGCACGGCATCGTCAGCGAGTTCAAGGCGGGCCTGCGCGTCACCACCGAGGACGCCATGGACGTCGTACGCATGGTGCTCGCCGGACAGGTCCAGCGCGAACTGGTCAACCTCCTCAACCAGCACGGCCCGCTCGCCGTCGGCCTCACCGGCGAGGACGCCCGCACCCTCACCGCCGTCAAGCACCTGCCCACCGTCGACGGCGAACGGATCGACATCGGCCGGGTCGGCGAGATCACCGCCATCGACACCGGCGCCATCCAGGCCCTCCTGGACGACGGCCGCATCCCGGTCGTCTCCTCCATCGCCCGCTCCCAGGACGACGACCATGTCTACAACGTCAATGCTGATACGGCGGCTGCGGCACTCGCTGCGGCGCTGGGCGCCGAAACGCTGATGGTCCTGACCGACGTCGAGGGCCTCTACGAGGACTGGCCGCACAGCGACGAGGTCATCAGCCGGCTCACCGCCAGCCAGCTGGAGAAGCTGCTGCCCGAGCTCTCCAGCGGGATGGTCCCCAAGATGGAGGGCTGCCTGCACGCCGTACGCAACGGGGTCACCACGGCCCGCGTGATCGACGGCCGGGTCCAGCACTCGATCCTGCTGGAGATCTTCACGGACGAGGGCATCGGCACCATGGTCGTGCCCGACGACACCACGGGGAAGACGTCATGACGCAGCAGAGCAACGCCGCACTGACCGAACGCTGGCAGCAGTCGCTGATGGACAACTACGGCACGCCCCGGCTGCCGCTCGTCCGAGGCGAGGGCGCCCGCGTCTGGGACGCCGACGGCACCGAATACCTCGACTTCGTCGGCGGCATCGCCGTCAACGCCCTCGGCCACGCCCACCCCGCCGTCGTCGAGGCCGTGACCCGGCAGATCTCCGCCCTCGGCCACGTCTCCAACCTCTTCGTCGCCGAACCCCCGGTCGCCCTCGCCGAGCGGCTGCTCCGGCTCTTCGGCCGCCCCGGCAGGGTCTTCTTCTGCAACTCCGGCGCCGAGGCCAACGAAGGCGCCTTCAAGCTGGGCCGCCTCACCGGCCGCCCCCACATGGTCGCCACCTCCGGCGGCTTCCACGGGCGCACCATGGGCTCCCTCGCCCTCACCGGCCAGCCCGGCAAGCAGACCCCGTTCCTGCCGCTGCCCGGCGACGTCACCCATGTGCCGTACGGGGACGCCGAGGCGCTGCGCGCGGCCGTCACCGAGGAGACGGCCTTCGTCATCATCGAGCCGATCCAGGGCGAGAACGGCGTCGTCGTGCCGCCCGCCGGCTATCTGCGGGCGGCCCGCGAGATCACCCGCGCCACCGGCACCCTCCTCGTCCTCGACGAGGTGCAGACCGGCATCGGGCGGACCGGCCAGTGGTTCGAGCACCTGGCCCACGAGGGGGTCGACCCCGACATCGTCACCCTGGCCAAGGGCCTCGGCGGCGGCCTCCCGATCGGCGCGACCGTCGCCTTCGGGCCGGCGGCCGAGCTGTTCACCCCCGGCCACCACGGCACCACCTTCGGCGGCAACCCGGTCGCCTGCGCCGCCGGACTCGCCGTCATCGACACCCTCGCCGCCGACTCGGCGCTCGACGAGGTCAAGCGGCTCGGCGAGAAGCTGAGGGACGGAATCGAGTCCCTGGGCCACCCGCTGGTCTCCCACGTCCGTGGTGCGGGCCTCCTCCTGGGTATCGTGCTCACCGAGCCCCTCGCACCGCAGGTGCAGCAGGCGGCTCAGGACGCCGGCCTCCTGGTGAACGCGCCCGCCCCCGATGTCGTACGGATCATGCCGCCGCTGGTGATCGGCGACGCCGAGGCGGACGCTTTCCTCAAGGCCCTGCCCGGTGTCCTGGGCGTGGTGGTGGACGGAGCAGGACGAACCGGAGAATGAGACGACGATGACCGACGCGCAGGAGAACGTGGCCTGGGGTGCCGCCCAGGCGGACCCTGGGGGAGGGCCGTCCGTTCCGCAGACCCGCACCGCACGCCACCGCAGGATCGTCGACATCCTCAACCGGCAGCCGGTGCGCTCGCAGAGCCAGCTCGCCAAGCTGCTCGCGGACGACGGGCTGAGCGTCACCCAGGCGACGCTCTCCCGCGACCTCGACGAGCTCGGCGCGGTGAAGATCCGCAACACCGGCGGCGAGCTGATCTACGCGGTGCCCAGCGAGGGCGGCTTCCGCACCCCGCAGGCCCCGCTCGGCGAGTCGGCCAAGGAGGAGCGGATGCGGCGCCTCTCCGGGGAGCTGCTGATCTCCGCGGAGGCATCGGCCAACCTGGTGGTGCTGCGCACCCCGCCGGGTGCCGCGCAGTTCCTCGCGTCGGCCATCGACCAGGCCGAGCTCCACGCGATCCTCGGCACGATCGCGGGCGACGACACCCTGCTGCTCATCTCCCGCGACCCGGTCGGCGGCCAGGCCCTCGCCGACCACCTGCTCCGCCTGGCGCAGAAGGACCGCTGAGCGCCCGCGTTCAGTACCCCGTGATCGCCGTCGGCCCGCCCCGCGTGCCGACGGCGATGTGCGGGCGGCGGGCCGGGTCGGCCCAGGCGAGCACCCGGCGCATCGCGTCGGCGGGCACCGAGACGCAGCCGGCCGTCGCCCCGCGCCCGTTGACGTGCAGGAAGATCCCGGCGCCCCGGCCGCGCACCGGCCGGTCGTAGTTGAAGCCGATGACCAGGGCGTGCGCGTACTGCGTCCGGTACTCCACGAGGTGCTCGGCCTCCCCGGCCCGGCAGTCCCGGGGCAGCCCCTCCACCCAGCGGTTGTACGCGCGCGAGGCGTTGTCCTGGCACCACCACGAGCGGTCGGTGACCCGGGCGTAGCGGTACGCGGTCCCGGCCGGCGCCCGCTCGGTGCCGAAGGCGTAGGGCAGCCGGTACAGCCCGGTGGGCGTGGTGTTCGTGCCCTGCCGCCGCGCCGCCCCCTCGGCGAGCCCGTTCGCGCCGAACCGGGCGGGCGCCGATCCCGCCTTCACCCACCGCCCGCCGCGCCGGTCCCACCAGGTCAGGGTGCCGGTGGTGGCGTCGAGACCCGGGGCCTCGGCGGTGATGAGCTGGCTGCCGCCCCCGGTGTCCGCCATCCGCTCGGGCAGGGCGGGCGGCGGTACCGGGGGCGTGGCCAGTCCGGCGAGGACCGCGCCGAGGACGAGGAGGGTGCGCATGGCGCGACGCTAGGCGCCGGGCCCGCGCCCCGCCACGCTACGGGGCCGACCGGGGGAGCGGCGGCAGCGGGAGCGGCAGCGCGGGCAGCCCGTCGAGGCTGGTGGCGATGTGCTCCTTGCCCTCGCAGTACGCGTTGAACTCGGCGTCCGTCTTGCGGTTGAAGTACTCGGCGTGCAGCCCCCGGTCCTCCTGGTACTCCATCAGCGGGACGGCGAAGCCGCAGGCGTCGCTGACCCGGCGGGCGTGCACGACGACGATGGCCCGCGCGCTGCCCTGCCCCTCGACGGCCTCGGCGGGGAAGCGGGCGAACAGTTCGCCCCAGCGCGGGTCGTCGCGGAGCACGACCTCGCCGCCGCCGTGCACCCGCACCACGGTCGGCGGCCCGGAGAACGCCGTCCACATGAGCGTGATCCGCCCGTTGCCGGGCTCCCGCAGGTGCGCCACGACCTCGGCGCTGCTGCCGCCGAAGTCGACGTAGGCCAGGGTCAGTTCGTCGAGGACGACGAGGGTGCCCCGGCGCCCCTTGGGCGAGAGATTGACGTGACCGTCGCCGTCGAGGGGCGCGGTCGCCACGAAGAAGACGGGCTGGTTCTCGATGAAGGTCCGAAGCCGTCCGTCGATACGTTCGTATGTTTTCCCCATGGGGTCATTCTCCGCCGGGGGAGGCCCGCCGTGACGGCCCGTCTCAGCAGGAGGCCGGCCCCGAGTGCGCCGCGCACGCGCCGCCGGGCGGGGAGTGCCAGGGACGTGCCGCCCGCTTCCGTCGCACCCGCTCGGCCCGCCAGGCGCGGATCCGTTCCGCGTCGGCCTCGGCGAGGGCGCTGATCTCGGCCCCGTGCGGGCCCTCGCGGGCCTCGCGGTCCCACACCACTCGCGTCGCCTGCTCGCGGGCGGCCACGCGCACCTCGCGCTGCGGGTCGTCCCGCAGGCGCAGGGCGTTGAGCAGGACCTCGGGCCCGTAGCGGCCGTCGAGCAGCTCCATGGCGAGGGCCCGTAGCGCGGGCGCCCCGCCGGGGGCCGCGTAAGCGATCAGCCGCGCGGTGGTGACCTCGCGGGCGGCGGCGCGCAGGGCCCCGCGCGCCGCCCGCGCGACCTCCGGCGCCGGGTCGCCGAGGTGCGGCAGCGCCTCGTCCCAGCCGAGCCCGTGGCGGTCCGAGAGGAGCGCCAGCGCCCGGGCGCGCACGCGCGCGTGCGGGTGGCCGAGCAGTCCGCGCAGGGCCGCGGGGTCGTCGCGCAGCGCGCCGAGCACGACCGCTCCGACGCGGGGGTCGGGGTCGTCGGCGTGGGGCGGGAGCGCGGTGTCGTCGAGGGCGCCCAGCATCCTCAGTCCGCCGAGCGCCCGGGCGCGTACGGCCCCGTCGGGGTGCCGGACGAGGGTCCGGAGCAGCGGGGCGTCCTCCGGCCGGCGCTCCTCGGCGAGCCCGCTGACCGCGGCGGGGGTGACGGTCGCGGGGTCGGAGCAGAGTGCGCGGAGGCGGGCGCCCGGGTCGCCGCCGGCCTCCCGGACGCCGAGGCGGGCGAGCCCGCGGATCCGGGACGAGGGGTCGGCCAGGTGGGGTACGAGGTCGTCGGCCCGTCCGGCGGCCCGCAGGCGCTCGACGGCGGAGCCCCGTACGACGCCGTCGAAGGCGTCCGGCAGGGAGTCGAGGGCCGTCCCGGCGCCGGGCAGTCCGGGCAGCACGCGCGCGGCGAGCCGCCGGACCCGCCGGTCGCGGTGGCGGAGGGCGAGGGCGGCCAGGTCGTCGGCGGAGAGCAGCCCGGCGCCGAGGGCGTGCCGGAGCGCCACGACCCGGAACTCCGCGCCCTCGCACGCGTCCAGGAGCCCGAGGAAGCGCCGGAGCGTGACCGCGTCCCGCCGGCCCGCGAGGGCGCAGCGGAGCGCCTCGATCCGCTGGGCGGGCTCGCGCTCGGTGAGGGCCATGCCGAACAGGGCCTCCTGGTCCAGGACGCCGCTCTCCGCGCCGGCCCGGATCCCGGCCCGCCGGGCGGTCCGCCGGTCCGGGCCCTCGCCGGCCAGCAGTTCCCGCACCGCGTCCGCCTGGCCGTCGCCGGTCCGGGCGAGGACGAGGTCCCGCGCCCAGGGGCCGTGCCGCCGCAGGGCGAGGCGCAGGGCGAGCGCGGTGAGGGACCGTACGGAGGCGTCGTCGGCGGTGTCGAGGGCCGGTGCGAACGCGGCGCGGGCGCGCTCCCGGACCGGGTCCTCGCTGTCCGCGCAGCGCAGGAGCAGCAGCGGCAGCGGCGCGGCGGGCCCGGCCTCGTCCAGGGCGGCGGCCCGGACCCGGGGGTCGGCGTGGCACAGGCCCAGGGCGAGCTCGGACGGGGTCGGCGGGCGTCCCCAGTCCGGGGCTCCGGCCTCCTCGTCCCAGTAGGGGGCGGTGTCCCAGTCCGCGACCTCGCGGCTGTCGAACCAGTGGGCGCCGAGCCGGAACCTCGACGAGCTCCGCCATCCGCCGACGCGGGGCCAGGTGCCGGCGTGGACGTCGGAGTCGAGCTCCACCCAGTCGGCGGCGCGGCCGGCGCCCACCGCCGAGGCCGTGCCCTTGCCGTGCAGCAGGCGTTCTCCCCGGCGGAGGTGCCGCGTGGAGCACAGGAGCGGTCTCGGGTGTGTCATGCGGCGGACTGTATCCGTGTGCGCACCGCGGTGACCTGGGATTTTCCCCGGTGGACCACGAGTCGATTGACGAAACATGCGGACGTCTGCATACTCATGCAAGAGGTCGGTCATCAAGGCGAGGAGCAACCAGAAGTGAGCAGCAACAGCGGTGACGTCCGGCTCTGGGGCGGCCGGTTCGCCGACGGTCCCGCCGAGGCCCTGGCGAAGCTGTCCGCGTCGGTCCACTTCGACTGGCGCCTCGCGCCGTACGACATCGCCGGCTCCCGCGCCCACGCCCGCGTCCTGCACAAGGCCGGGCTGCTGACCGAGGACGAGCTGACCCGGATGCTCGACGGGCTCGACCGGCTCGAAGCCGACGTCGCCGACGGCTCCTTCGTCGGGACCGTCGCCGACGAGGACGTGCACACCGCCCTGGAGCGCGGCCTGCTGGAGCGCCTCGGCGCCGAGCTCGGCGGCAAGCTGCGCGCCGGCCGCTCCCGGAACGACCAGGTCGCCACCCTCTTCCGGATGTACCTGCGGGACCACGCCCGGATCATCGGCGGCCTGATCGCCGAGCTCCAGGACGCCCTGGTCGGCCTGGCCGAGGCGCACCCCGACGTCGCCATGCCGGGCCGCACGCACCTCCAGCACGCCCAGCCGGTGCTCTTCGCCCACCACGTCCTCGCCCACGTCCAGTCCCTCTCCCGGGACGCCGAGCGGCTGCGCCAGTGGGACACCCGGACGGCCGTCTCCCCGTACGGCTCCGGCGCCCTGGCCGGCTCCTCGCTCGGGCTCGACCCGCAGGCGGTCGCCAAGGACCTCGGCTTCGAGCGGGGCTCGGTCGGCAACTCCATCGACGGCACCGCCTCGCGGGACTTCGTCGCGGAGTTCGCCTTCATCACGGCGATGATCGGGGTGAACCTCTCCCGGATCGCCGAGGAGATCATCATCTGGAACACGAAGGAGTTCTCCTTCGTGACCCTGCACGACGCCTTCTCCACCGGCTCGTCGATCATGCCGCAGAAGAAGAACCCCGACATCGCCGAGCTCGCCCGGGGCAAGTCCGGCCGCCTCATCGGCAACCTGACCGGCCTGCTCGCCACCCTCAAGGCCCTCCCGCTCGCCTACAACCGCGACCTCCAGGAGGACAAGGAGCCGGTCTTCGACTCCTGCGACCAGCTGGAGGTCCTGCTGCCCGCCTTCACGGGCATGATGGCGACCCTCACGGTCAACCGGGAGCGCATGGAGGAGCTCGCCCCGGCCGGCTTCTCCCTCGCCACCGACATCGCCGAGTGGCTGGTCAAGCAGGGCGTCCCGTTCCGGGTGGCGCACGAGGTGGCCGGCGAGTGCGTGAAGGCCGCCGAGGCGGAGGGCAAGGAGCTCGACGGGCTGACCGACGAGCAGTTCGCCAAGATCTCCGAGCACCTCACCCCCGAGGTCCGCACGGTCCTCAACGTCCCCGGCGCCCTCGCCTCCCGCGACGGCCGGGGCGGCACGGCCCCCTCGGCGGTCGCCGCCCAGCTCGTCGAGGTCAAGGCCGACCTGGTCATCCAGCACGCCTGGGCCGACGCCAAGAAGTAGCCCGCAGGGCACCCGCACCCCGCGGGCACCCGCACCCCGCGGGCACCCGTACCCGCAGGCCCCCGTACCCCGCTCCCCGTCCCCACCGCCCGCGCCGCCGTCCTCCGCACCCCGGAGGGCGGCGGCGCGGGCATTTCCGTCCCGGGTGACCGCCCCTCCCTGAGTCACCCACCTCCCGGATGAGACAAAGATGTCTCATCCGGTGTATGGTCGTCTCATGTCAGTCGACCGCACTGAGGTGCTCCGCTCCGCCGCGGCCCTGCTCTCCCGCAAAGCGACCGCCACCATGGACGAGGTCGCGCGGGCCGCCGGGATCGGCCGCGCCACCCTGCACCGGCACTTCGCCGGGCGGGACGCGCTCGTCCGCGCGCTGGAGCAGCTCTGCATCGAGGAGGCCGAGGCCGCCCTCGACGGCGCCCGGCTCGGCGAGGGCCCGGCCGACGAGGCCGTGCGCCGCCTGATCGGCGCCTCCGAGTCCGTCGCCCCGCTGCTCGCCTTCCTCTACACGGAGAACCAGCTCTTCGAGGACGGCCAGCAGAACGAGGGCTGGACCCGGCTCGACGAGCGGCTCGCCGCACTCTTCCGGCGCGGCCAGGAAGAGGGCGTCTTCCGGATCGACATGACCCCCGCCTGGCTCTGTGAGGCGTACTACGGGCTCATCGGCTCGGGTGCCTGGGCCGTCGCCGACGGGCGGGTCGCCGCCAAGGACTTCCAGTACATGATCGCCGAGCTGCTGCTCGGCGGAGCACGCAGGAGCGTGGAGAAGTGATCACCGACACCGTCAAGCCCGAGAGCCATATCGAGGGCGTCCGCCGCCCCGGCCGGTGGCTCGCCCTCGCCGTCCTCGTCCTGGCCGTCCTGCTGGTGGCCGTCGACGCCACGGTGCTGGGCCTGGCGACCCCGTTCCTCTCCGAGGACCTGAAGCCCTCCGGCACCCAGCTGCTGTGGATCGGCGACGTCTACTCCTTCGTCATCGCCGGTCTGCTGGTCTCCATGGGCAGCCTCGGCGACCGCATCGGCCGCAAGAAGCTGCTGCTCGTCGGCGCCGTCGCGTTCGGCGCCGTCTCGGTCCTGAACGCGTACGCGACGACCCCCGAGATGATGATCCTGGCCCGCGCCCTGCTCGGTGTCGCCGGTGCCACCCTGATGCCGTCCACGCTGGCCCTGATCCGCAACCTCTTCCACGACCCGCGCGAGCGCAGCCTCGCCATCGGCATCTGGGGCGCCATGGCCTCCGCCGGCGCGGCCGTCGGACCGGTCGTCGGCGGATTCCTGCTGGAGCACTTCTGGTGGGGCTCGGTCTTCCTCATCAACCTGCCCGTCATGGCCGTCCTGGTCGTCGTCGGCGCCAAGCTGATCCCCGAGTCGAAGAACCCGAACCCGGGCCCCTGGGACCTGGCCAGCGTCGGCCTCTCCCTCATCGGCATGATCAGCGTCGTCTACGCCGTCAAGGAGCTCGCCGCCAACGGCGTCTCCCTGGACGTGGCCCTCGCCGCCCTCGCCGGTGTCGGCGCCCTGACCTGGTTCGTCCGCCGCCAGCTCACCCTGCCGGCCCCGCTCCTGGACATGCGCCTGTTCCGCAACCGCGGCTTCTCCGGCGCCGTCCTCGCCGACCTGCTGACCATCCTCGGCCTCTCCGGCCTGGTGTTCTTCCTGTCCCAGTACTTCCAGCTGGTCCAGGGCCGCCAGCCGCTGGAGGCCGGCCTCGCCGAACTGCCCGCCGCCGTCGGCGCGGTGACCGCGGGTCTGCTCGCCGGCCGGGCCGCCCGCCGGTACTCCGTACGGGTCGTGGTCACCGGCGGCCTGGCCGCCATCGGTCTCGCCCTCGCGGCGCTGACCGCGATCGGCCAGACCACCGGCTACCCGCTGCTCGGCGCCAGCCTGCTGGTCGTCGGCCTCGGCGCGGGCCTCGCGTTCACCGTCACCGCCGACGTGATCCTGTCCACGGTCCCCAAGGACCAGGCCGGTTCCGCGTCCGCCGTCTCCGAGACGGCGTACGAGCTCGGCGCGGCGCTCGGCATCGCGGTCCTCGGCTCGATCGTGACCGGCGTCTACCGCGGCTTCACCGCCCCGGCCGGCATCCGTTCGGAGACGGCCGCCGCCGCCCACGACTCGCTGGGCGGCGCGGTCGAGGCCGCCAAGGCCCTCGACCCGGCCCAGGCCGCCCCGCTGATCTCGGCGGCGCAGGAAGCCTTCGTGGAGGGCCTGCGGATCGCGGCCGGTGTCGGCGCGGCGGTCCTCCTCGCGACGGCGGTCGCCGCCTGGTTCCTGCTGCGGGGCCAGAAGCTGGAGGACGGCGTCGAGCACTGAGGCGCCGACCCCGCCGAAGGCCGGGCCCCGACCGGGGCCCGGTGACGCCGAAGGGGCGCCCCCGTCACCGGGGGCGCCCCTTCGGCGTACGCGGGCGGGCGCCGGGGCCCCCGTCCGCGTACCGCCGCGCTACGCGGCCTTGGCCTTCGTGGCGTACATGTCGACGTACTCCTGGCCGGAGAGCCGCATGACCTCCGCCATCACCGAGTCCGTCACCGCCCGCAGCACGTACCGGTCGCGGTCCATCCCGTCGTAGCGGGAGAACTCCATCGGCTCGCCGAAGCGGACCGTCACCCGGCCCGGCCGGGGGAAGCCCGCGCCGCCCGGCTGCAGCTTGTCCGTGCCGATCATCGCGAACGGGACCACCGGGGCGCCCGTCATCAGGGTCAGCCGCGCGATGCCGGTACGGCCCCGGTACAGCCGCCCGTCGGGGGAGCGGGTGCCCTCCGGGTAGATGGAGAAGATCTTGCCCTCCTCCAGCACCCGACGGCCCGTCATCAGGGCCGCCACACCGCCGCGTCCGCCGTCGCGGTCCACCGGGATCATGCCGACGCTGGTGAAGAACCAGGCCATCAGCCGGCCCTTCACGCCCTTGCCGGTCACGTACTCGTCCTTGCCGATGAAGAAGACCTGGCGGTCCAGGCAGATCGGCATGATCATCGAGTCGATGAAGGTCAGGTGGTTGCCCGCGAGGATGACCGGACCCGTCCCCGGGATGTTCTCGGCGCCCTCCACGCGGGGGCGGAACATGAGGCGCAGGGCCGGCGCGAGAGCCGCCTTCATGAGCGCGAGACGGGACAACGCTTCCTCCGGTGTCGGGGCGGTTCTGGCGAGCGCGGCCCACGGGGGGCGGCACGTGCAGGTGTGGACGATACTCGCGGGTCACCCCCTGTCGCACATCGGGTTCACGGAGTGGATACGCGGTGTTGACGTGTGTTTCCGCCATGTTCCGCCGAGGTCTGCCACCCGTAGGGCCGTACTGCCTAGCGTCGGGACAGCGCTTGACAGGTGCGGGACATCACATCGAAGGAGTGGGCATGACACAGGGTGAGAGCAGGATCCCGGCGCGCCGCGCCGTCCTCGGCGCGGCCGGCGCCGCGGTCCTCGGCGGCTCGGCCGTCCTCGGCGGCGGCACCGCGCAGGCCGTGCAGTCGGCCGTCGCGGCGGACACCGGCGCCACCGGCGCGGACCGCGGCAGGGGCCACGGGGGCGACGGCCGCGGCTACCGCGCGCTGCCCTTCCCCACCGTCATCGGCCACCGCGGCGCCAGCGGCTACCGCCCCGAGCACACCTTCGGCTCCTACCAGCTCGCCCTCGACCTCGGCGCCCACGTCATCGAGCAGGACCTGGTCCCCACCAAGGACGGGCACCTCGTCTGCCGCCACGAGAACGACATCACCGGCACCACCGACGTCGCCGACCACCCCGAGTTCGCCTCGCGGAAGACCACCAAGAGCGTCGACGGCACCTCGATCACCGGCTGGTTCACCGAGGACTTCACGCTCGCCGAGCTCAAGACCCTGCGGGCCAAGGAGCGGATTCCGGCCACCCGGCAGAAGAACACCCTCTACGACGGGCGCTGGGACGTGCCCACGTTCGAGGAGGTCCTCCAGTGGGCCGAGCGGGAGGGCCGCCGCCGCGGCCGCGAGGTGTGGCTGCACGTCGAGACCAAGCACCCCACCTACTTCCGCGCGCTCGGCCTCGGCCTGGAGGAGCGCCTGGCCCGGCTGCTGCGCCGCTACGGCCGCCACCGCGCGAACTCGCCCGTCTTCCTCCAGTCCTTCGAGCCCGGCAGCATCCAGCGCCTCGCCCGGCTCGTCGACAGCCCCCGGGTGGTCCTGCTCTCGGCGGCGAACACCCGCCCCTGGGACTTCGTCGTCTCCGGCGACCCGCGCACCGTCGCCGACCTGGTCACGCCCCAGGGCCTGCGCTGGATCGCCTCGTACGCGCAGGGCATCGGCCCGACGATCGACCTGATCCTGCCGCGCGACGCGAGCGGCCGGCTCGGCGCCGAGACCACCCTGGTCCGCGACGCCCACGCGCGGGGCCTGATCCTCCACCCGTACACCCAGCGCAACGAGAACGCCTTCCTGCCGGCCGAGTACCGGCGCGGCACCGACCCGAACGCGTACGGGGACGCCTTCGGCGCGCTGAGGCGGTACTTCGCGACCGGCATCGACGGCCTGTTCTCCGACAACGCCGACACCGCCCTGCTGGCCGCCGCGGACACCACGGCCCGCCGCTGACGCGGACCGCGACGGGCGTGCGAGGCGCCGCCGGCGCGCCCCGCGCCGACCGTGCCCCCGCGCCCCGTACCCCCGACCGGGTGGATTCCGCGGTCCGCCGGAACCGGGCCCGCCGGGAGCCGCATCGTGGCGGGCATGACCTCTCCCGAAGCCCTGCTCGCCACCCTCGGCCCGCTGCTCGCCGCCGAGTCCCGCGCGGAGGCCCCGGCCGCCGGGGTCGAGCCGGGGGACCTCGAACAGGCCGTCTGGGTCCGCCTCCTGGAACGCCTCCGCGACGACGGCGCCCCCGAGCGCCCGGCGGACTGGCTGCGCCGGGCGGTCCGCGCCGAGGCCCGCCGGGCCCGCCGCTCCTCGGCCCGGGAGCTGCGCTACCGCCCCGGGGGCGAGCCGGGGTCGCCGGAGTCGCCCGAGGGCTCCGTGCTGGGCGCCGAACACCGCCGCGGCATCCGCGACGCCGTCAGCCGCACCCCGGGCCCCTGCCCCCGGGTGCTCGCCGCGATGCTCGATCCCGCGGACCCCACGTACCGTGAGATCGCAGGAACGTTGGGTATCTCACAGGGGAGTCTGGGCCCGACACGTTCCCGTTGCCTGGGATGCCTGCGCAGAATGCTGGCTGCGGAGGTTCCCCTCCCCGGCGTACGGGGAAGGGTGCCGTAGACCGACGGCGGACCAGGTGAGCGGGAGGCCCCACCGATGGGCATGAGCGTGACCATCTCAGCGGCAGACGCGCAGGACGCGGAGCACATCCTCAAGCTGCAGTACCTCTGCTATCAGCGCGAGGCCGAGATCTACCAGGACTGGTCGATCGAGCCGCTGACCCAGTCGCTCGACGCCCTGCGGGCCGAACTCGCCGAGGGCAAGGCGTTCGTGGCCCGCCTCGGCGACGAGATCGTCGCCTCCGTGCGCGGCCGGCTCGACGAGGACGGCACCGTGCGCATCGCCAAGCTCATCGTGCACCCCCGCCTCCAGCGCCACGGCCTCGGCGGCCGGCTGCTGGACGCGATCGAGGGGCACTACGCCGAGGAGCCGGCGCCCGCCGCCAAGCGCTACCAGCTCTTCACCGGCCACCGCAGCGAGGGCAACCTGCGCCTGTACCGCAGCAAGGGCTACGCCCAGGTCGGCACCCGCGAGGTCGGCCCGAGCCTCACCCTCGTCACGCTGGAGAAGGCGGCCTAGCCGCCGCGCGCCGCCGGGACCGGGCCGGTCAGCCGGCCGCCCGGGACCGCCGCAGCCACCAGATGCCGGTCAGCGGCAGCAGCACCGGGATGAAGATGTAGCCGTAGCCGTAGTCCGACCAGACCGTCGCGTCCGGGAAGGCCGAGGGCTCGACCAGCGTCCAGGTGCCCACGGTCAGCACTCCCACCAGCTCGGCGACGCAGCACACCAGCGCCGCCCTGCGGGCCGTCTCCCCGCCCCGTACCAGGGTGTACGTGATGAAGGCGTAGACGACGGCGGCGACCGCCGACAGGGAGTACGCCAGCGGGGCCCGGTCGAACTCGGTGGCGATCTGGTAGATCGAGCGCGAGACCGCGCCCACCGACATCACGCCGTACAGCCAGACGAGCAGCATCCCGGGGCCCTTGACCAGCCGGCGGGTGCCCTCGTCCCGGGTTTCGGTCGCGGTCATGATCAGCCCACCGTCCAGATGTCGTAGAGACGCACTTCCAGCACGGCGAGGACGACCGCTCCGGCCGCCACCGTCGCCGAGCCCCACTTGCTCCGCTCGGTCAGCGACATCAGGCCCGCCGCGGGCACCGCGCACAGCGCGCCCAGCAGATAGGCGATGAAGATCGTCGTGCCCTCTTCCGCCTTCTCGCCGCGGGCCAGCTGCACGATCCCGACGATCAGCTGCACCAGGGCGAGGACGGTGACCACGGCCATGCCGATGAAGTGCCAGTCCTTGGTGGGCTGGTTCCGGGTGAAGGCGAAGCCGCACCAGGCGGCGAGCGCGAGCGCGGCCGCCGAGACCACGACCGTGAGGGCGTCAAGCATGGGCCCGAGGGTATTACGGGCCGAATGGCCCGATGCGCGCGCCCCCCGCCGCCGTAGGGTCGATCCGTATGAAGACGCACGCCGAAGCCCTCTTGTTCGACAACGACGGAACCCTCGTCTCCTCCCTGGACTCCGTGGCCCGCTGCTGGCACCGGTGGGCGGTGGAGCAGGGGCTGACCGCCGAGGACTTCGCGCGGGTCGAGCTGCACGGCCGTCCCGCCGCGGAGATCGTCGCCGACCTGCTGCCCGCCGACCGGGTCGCCGAGGCCCTCGCCCGCATCGAGGACCTGGAGGTCGAGGACGTCGCCCACGGCGTCGAGGTGCTCCCCGGCACCAGGGAGCTGCTCGCCGCCCTGCCCGCGGGGCGCTGGGCCGTCGTCACCTCCGCGACCCGGCGGCTCGGCGAGGCGCGGCTGCGCGCCGCGGGCATCGAGGCGCCGCTGCTGATCGCCGCCGACGACATCACCCGGGGCAAGCCCGATCCGGAGCCGTTCCTGCTCGCAGCCGCGAAGCTGGGTGTCGACCCGGCCCGCTGCGTGGTCTTCGAGGACGCCCCCGCCGGACTGGCCGCCGGCCGCGCCGCGGGGATGCGGACCGTGGCCTTGGCCACAACGCACGAGCGCTCCGAGCTCGACGCGGACGCCGTGGTGACCGATCTGTCCGAGGTATCCGCGCAGGCCACCGAGGGCGGAGTGGAGATCACCGCCGGCCGCTGAGCCGTCCGTACCGTCCGCATGTCATCTCAGGACTGTCCGCTATGCGGACAGTCCCCTTTCGTTCGCACGTTTGCATGGTTTACTTGCAGACATGACCACGACGAGCAGCCGCACCCTTGCGACCGAGGCGAACACGACGCCCGGTGCTCGTTGTATGTGTCGAATGTGCGCCATCTGAGGGCCCCCGACCGAGACTCGTGCCCCGAAGCGAGCCCCGACGGCCAGCCGTTCCGCCACGCCCCGCGTGCGCCGGACCGTGCCGCCCCGCGCACGCGCCGCTCCCGGCCACCCGCCGCGACGGCGACCGCCTGCGCCTGACTGTCCGAACGACGTATGCCCCGTGCACGGCGGACCCCGCGCCGCGCACTCGACAGTGACGGAAACCCTGTGATCACCACTTCGGGCCTGACCAAGGTCTACGAGTCGAGAGGCCGCCAGGTCACCGCCCTGGACGGCGTCGACCTGCACGTCCGCGAGGGCGAGGTCTTCGGCGTGATCGGCCAGAGCGGCGCCGGCAAGTCCTCCCTCATCCGCTGCGTCAACCTGCTGGAGCGCCCCACCTCCGGCACCGTGACCGTCGACGGCGTCGACCTCACCGCCCTCGCCGGCAGGAGCCGCCGCGCCGGCAAGGACCTGCGCCGCGCCCGCAGCAGCATCGGCATGGTCTTCCAGCACTTCAACCTGCTGTCCTCGCGCACCGTCAAGGACAACATCGAGCTCCCGCTGGAGATCCTCGGCGTCTCCGGCGCCGAACGCTCCCGCCGCGCCCTCGAACTCCTCGACCTGGTCGGCCTCGCCGACAAGGCCAAGTCCTACCCCGGCCAGCTCTCCGGCGGCCAGAAGCAGCGCGTCGGCATCGCCCGCGCCCTCGCCGGCGAACCCAAGGTCCTCCTCTCCGACGAGGCCACCAGCGCCCTCGACCCGGAGACCACCCGCTCCATCCTCCAGCTCCTGCGCGACCTCAACCGGCAGCTCGGCCTCACCGTCCTGCTCATCACGCACGAGATGGACGTCGTCAAGACCATCTGCGACTCCGCCGCGCTGATGCAGCGGGGCCGCATCGTCGAGTCCGGCACCGTCGGCGAACTGCTCGCCACCCCCGGCTCCCAGCTCGCCGCCGAACTCTTCCCCGTCAGCGGCAACGCCAGCGCCCCCGACCGCACGGTCGTGGACGTCACCTTCCACGGCGAGACCGCGACCCAGCCGGTCATCTCGCAGCTCTCCCGCACGTACAACATCGACATCTCGATCCTCGGCGCCGCGATGGACACCGTCGGCGGCCGGCAGATCGGCCGGATGCGGATCGAACTGCCCGGACGCTACGAGGACAACGTCGTCCCGATCGGCTTCCTCCGCGAACAGGGCCTCCAGGTCGAACCCGTCGACCACGCGGACCACGCCGCCCCCGCCGAGCCCGCCCCCGCGCGGACGCCCGCCCTGGTGAAGGAAGGTGCCAAGTGACCTGGTCCGAGATGCAGCCGCTGCTCCAGCAGGGCACCATCGACACCCTCTACATGGTCCTGTGGGCCACCGTCGTCACCATCCTCGGCGGCCTCCCCCTCGGCATCCTCCTCGTCCTCACCGACAAGGGCGGACTGCTGCAGAACCGGCCCGTCAACAAGATCGTCGGCGCGATCGTGAACGTGGGCCGCTCGCTGCCCTTCATCATCCTGCTGATCGCCCTCATCCCCTTCACCACCTTCGTCGTCGGCACCTTCATCGGCCCCACCGCGATGATCGTGCCGCTCGCCATCGGCGCCATCCCCTTCTTCGCCCGGCTCGTCGAGACCTCCATCCGCGAGGTCGACCACGGACTCGTCGAAGCCGTCCAGGCCATGGGCGGCGGCATCCCCACCATCGTCCGCAAGGTCCTGCTCCCGCAGGCCCTGCCGTCCCTGGTCTCCGGCGTCACCACCACCGTCATCGTGCTCATCGGCTACTCCGCGATGGCCGGCGCGGTCGGCGGCGAAGGACTCGGCTCCAAGGCCGTGACCTACGGATACCAGCGCTTCGACACCACCTTCATGCTCGTCACCGTCGTCGTCCTGGTCGCCGTCGTCACCGTCGTCCAGCTCATCGGAGACGGCGTCGTCCGCCTCCTCGCCCGCCGCGGCCGCACCGCGTAACCCGCCGCCGGGCCCACCGACTTCGTCACCCGAAGAAAAAGCCAGGACTCGTTGTCCAGGCGTCCACCGCTCCACCGGAAAGAGGCACTCTTCGTGCGCACCAACATCAAGCTCACCGCGGGCATCGCCGCCACCGCCGCCCTCGCCCTGGGCCTCACCGCCTGCGGCACCTCCTCCGACCCGTCCACCGCCAAGGACGCCGCCGGAGCCGCGGACAAGCCCCTCGTCGTCGCCGCGTCCCCGACGCCGCACGCCGACATCCTCAACTTCGTCAAGGACAAGCTCGCCGCCAAGGAGGGCCTGAAGCTGGAGGTGAAGGAGTTCACGGACTACGTCCTGCCGAACACCGCCACCGAGTCCGGCCAGGTCGACGCCAACTTCTTCCAGCACAAGCCGTACCTCGACGACTTCAACAAGAAGAACAACACCCACATCGTCCCGGTGGTCAACGTCCACCTGGAGCCGCTGGGCCTCTACTCCAAGAACGTCAAGTCCCTCAAGGACATCAAGGCCGGCCAGACCATCGCCGTCCCCAACGACACCACCAACGAGGGCCGCGCCCTCCACCTGCTCGCCGACAACGGGCTCATCACCCTCAAGCCGGGCATCGGCACCGACGCCAAGCTCTCCGACATCACCGACAAGAAGGGCCTGGAGTTCAAGGAGCTGGAGGCCGCCACCGTGCCCCGCGCCCTGAACGACGTCGACGCCGCCGTCATCAACGGCAACTACGCCATCGAGGCCAAGCTGGAGCCCGCCAAGGACTCCCTCGCCCTGGAGAAGGCCGACGGCAACCCGTACGCCAACTTCCTCGCCGTCAAGGAGGGCAACGAGAAGGACGCCCGCGTGCAGAAGCTCGCCAAGCTCCTCAACTCGCCCGAGGTGAAGAAGTACATCGAGGACACCTACAAGGGCTCGGTCATCCCGGCCTTCGGCGCCCCCGCCAAGTAGCCCTCGCGAAACCGCCCCACCCCGAAGGCCCCGCGCGCCCCGTCCGGCGCGCGGGGCCTTCGGCTCACCCGCGTATGCGCGCCGCCCGCCCCATGCGCCATGCTGTGCGTTCACGTCATTCACGTATGGAGCTGCGCATGACTACCTTCCCGTCCATCTCCATCAGCACGGACCGGTTGGTGCTGCGCGCGCTCGAAGTCGAGGACGCCCCCGCCCTCGCCGAGATGATGAACGACGAACTCGTCGGCGCCTGGACCGCGGTGCCCCAGCCCTACACCGAGGCGGCGGCCCTCGCCTGGATCACCGAACACGCGCCCGCCGAACGCGCCTCGGGCCGCGGCATCGACCTCGCCGTCACCGAGTTCCTCACCCAGCGCCTCGTCGGCGTCATCCAGCTGACCAAGACCGACTGGCGCGTCCGCAGCAGCGAGATCTCCTACATCGTCGCCCCCTGGGCCCGCGGCGAGGGCTACGCCTCCGAAGCCGCCCTCGCCACCGCCCAGTGGCTCTTCGGCGACCAGAAGTTCGAACGCCTCGAACTGCGCACCGCCGCCGACAACACCGCCTCCCAGCAGGTCGCCCAGAAGATCGGCTGCATCAGCGAGGGCGTCCTGCGCAACGCCTGCATAGCGCGCACCCGCACCGAGGACGGCACCTGGACCGACCTGCGCACCGACTTCATCGTCTGGGGCCTCCTCCCCGAAGACCTCGACGGCGTCGCCGACCAGCTCGCCGACGCGGGCTACTCCGCGTACGCCGACTGGAGCTGACCGCGCGGGTAGGCTGATCCACCCCCCGACCCGCACACCAGGGAGACACAGACAGATGGCCGACCGGGTCACGGTGATCGGCTGGGACGGCTCGCCCCTCACCGCGGCGGCCAGGTCCGCCCTCGCCGCCGCCACCCTCGTGGCCGGCGCCGCGCACCACCTCGCCCTCGACGAGGTGCCGCCCCGGGCCGAACGCGTCCGCCTCGGCAGCGTCGACCTCGCCGCCCGCCGGATCGCCGGCCACCGCGGCACCGCCGTGGTCCTCGCCGACGGAGACCCCGGCTTCTTCGGCGTCGTCCGCACCCTGCGCGCCCCCGAACACGGCCTCGAAGTCGAGGTCGTCCCCGCCGTCTCCTCCGTCGCCGCCGCCTTCGCCCGCGCCGGAATGCCCTGGGACGACGCCCGGATCGTCGTCGCCCACGAGCGCACCCTGCGCCGCGCCGTCAACGTCTGCCGCGCCCACCCCAAGGTCGCCGTCCTCACCTCGCCCGGCGCCGGACCCGCCGAACTCGCCCTCCTCCTCGACGGCGTCCACCGCACCTTCGTCATCTGCGAGGAGCTCGGCACCGCCCGGGAACAGGTCAGCGTCCTCACCTCCGACAGGGCCGCCGACCACGTCTGGCGCGACCCCAACGTCGTCATCGTCATCGGCGGCACCCCCGCCCCCGCGCCCGGCCGAGCCGGGGCCTGGCTCATGGGCGACGACACCCCCGCCGTACGCGGCTGGGGACTGCCCGGCGAGGAGACCGGCGGGCGCGCCGGACAGGACCCGTCCCTGCGCGCCGCGCAGCTCGCCCGGCTCGGCCCCCGCACCGGCGACCTCGTCTGGGACATCGGCTGCGCCGACGGCGCCTTCGCCGTCGAGGCCGCCCGCTTCGGCGCCGCCGTCATCGCCGTCGACGCCGACCCGGCGGCCTGCGCCCGCACCGAGGCCGCCGCCCGCCGCGCCGGTGTCCTGCTCCAGACCGTCCCCGGGCCCGCCCCGCACGTCCTGGAACGCCTGCCCGAACCCGACGTCGTCCGCATCGGCGGCGGGGGAGTGCCCGTCGTCACCGCCTGCACCGACCGCAGGCCCGAGCGGATCGTCGCCCACGCCACCACCCGTGACGAGGCCGAGGCCATCGGCGCCGCCCTCGCCGACGGCGGCTACACCGTGGAGTGCCGCCTCCTCCAGACCGTGGACCTCGACCCGGCCGACTGGACCGAACGCGAGCGGACCGTCGTCTTCCTCCTCAGCGGCAGCCGGACCCACCGCTCCCCGTGATCGCGGGGCCCGTCGGGGAAGGTAGGCTGGCCGATTGTTGTACCGCACCGGGATGTTCGGCGTTTTGTTCGCCAATGTCCCGAACCGGGGGCCGCTTTGGCCCCCGCTGTGGTACGGGCCGCGCGAAGTGGCGCAGTCCACAGCGAACCGTGCCGGATCCGCCTGCCAGGATGGCGCAGGGCCGGGACAATGCATGGGTGACCGCGCGTCCTTCGTGCCGCACGGCGCGCACGCTCGTTCTTGTTGGGCGGGCGAAGGTCTGAAGGAGCACAACCGATGGGCGAGGGGTACGCAGCATGACGGACACCGGCCAGATCCCGGGCGAGGGGCTGCCGGAGAACGCAGGCATGGTCGAGCAGCCGGGCGTCCCCGCCCCGGGCGCGTACACCTTCCTGGACCCCTCCGAGCACGCAGCCGAGGACGACGAGATTCTCCTGATGCCGGGCGCCCAGGGCGCCTGGAGCGAGCTCCAGCCGGGCGTCCAGCCCGCCCCGCCGGTCGCCGTGCCCGCCCCGATGCCGCAGCCCGAGCAGCTCGTCGACCCGCTGACGGCCCCGCTGGACCAGGTCACCTCGACGCCGCCGCAGGGCGTGCCGCTGCCCCCGCTCCCCGAGTACGGGTACGAGCCCGGCGTCCTCGACACCGGCGCCCACGAGGCGGCCGGCCGCGACACCGGCTCCGTCGACCTCGGCGGTGTCCGGGTGTCCCCGCCGGTCACCGCCCCGACCCCGCCGCCGGCCCGCCGCCCGCTGCACATGGGCCCGCCGGTCCCCGAGGGCACCGGCCCCGCGGTCCGCTCCCTCGCCGACCGCGGCCCCGCCGCCCCGGCCCCGCAGCCCGTGCCGGTCCCGGTCGCCGCGACGACGCCCGCCCCGATGCCGGTCCGCACCCCGGGCCCGCCGACGGCCGGCCCCGAGTACCTGGACATCCCGCAGGACCAGCAGACCGCCCCGCAGGGCGCCGTGCCGTGGACCGCGCAGCCCGAGGTCGCCCCCGCAGAAACGGTCGTCCCTCCGGTCGCCCGGTTCGTCCCGGTCGAGGGCACCGTCCCGACCACCCCGCACCTGGCCCCCACGCCCCCGGCCGGGGTGCCCGTGCCCGCGCAGGAGGACCCCGCGGTCCCCGCCCCGCGCGACCCGGAGCCGGTCGCGGCCCAGGAGCCGCAGCACCCGGAGCCGACGCCGGCCCCCGAGCAGCCCCAGGCCGCGCCGGAGCCCGCCGAGCCCCAGGAGCAGCAGCCGACCCCGGAGGAGCCCCAGGCCCCGGCCCCGGAGGAGCAGCCCGCGGCGCAGGCCCCGGAAGAGCCCCAGGCCCCGGCCGTGGAGGCGCCCGCCGAGCAGGCCCCGGAGCCCCTCCAGCCGCAGCCCGCCGAGGAGCCCGCGGCGGAGGCCCCGGCCCAGCCCCTGGAAGAGCTCCCGGCCCAGCCCGCGGCGGACCTCGCGCCCGAGCTCCCGGAGCAGCAGGAGACGCCGGACCTCCCGGTCCAGTCCCCGGAAGCCCCCCAGCCGGAGCCCGCGGCGGAGGCCCCGGCCCAGCCCGTGGAGGAACTCCCGGCCGAGACCCCGCAGGACCTCCCGGCGGACCTCGCGCCCCAGGCGCAGGAGCAGGAGCAGCCCGCGGCGGAACTCCCGGCCCAGCCGACGGAGGAGCCCCCGGCCCAGCTCCAGGAAGAGCAGCCGACGCCGGAGGCGCAGCAGGAGGAGCCCCAGGCACTCGCGGAAGCCCCGAAGATGCCGGAGTCCCCGGAACCCACGGAGACTCCCGAGCAGGGCGAGCCCGCCCACTCCCCCCAGCCCACCGACTCGCCCCAGTCACCCCTAGACGCTGAGGCGCCCCCCACCCACCCCACCCCCCCGGCCCCCGGCTATGACGAGGCGGAGCGGGAGGCTGTCCTGAGGGTGATGCGGGAGCGGCGCGACATCCGCAACGGCTTCCGCCCCGACCCGATCCCGCACGAGGTGCTGCTCCGCGTCCTGGAGGCGGCCCACACGGCGCCCAGCGTCGGCCACTCGCAGCCCTGGGACTTCGTCGTCATCCGCAGCGCCGAGACGCGCCGCACGATGCACGAACTGGCCGCCCGCCAGCGCGAGGCGTACGCCAAGTCGCTGCCCAAGGGCCGGGCGAAGCAGTTCAAGGAACTGAAGATCGAGGCGATCCTCGACACCCCGGTGAACATCGTGGTGACGGCAGACCCGACGCGCGGCGGCCGGCACACCCTCGGCCGCTACACGCAGCCGCAGATGGCCCCGTACTCCTCGGCCCTGGCCGTGGAGAACCTGTGGCTCGCCGCCCGCGCCGAGGGCCTCGGCGTCGGCTGGGTCAGCTTCTTCGACGAGCGTGAGATGGTCCGCGCCCTCGGCCTGCCCGAGCACCTCGAAGTGGTGGCGTACCTCTGCGTCGGCTACGTCGACGAGTTCCCCGAGGAGCCGGAGCTGATGCAGGCGGGCTGGTCCAAGCGCCGCCCGCTGTCCTGGGTCGTCCACGAGGAGACGTACGGCCGCCGCGCCCTGCCCGGCGAGGAGCCGCACGACCTGCTCCAGGAGACGGTCGCGAACATCCGCCCGCTCGACGCGAAGGCGCTGGGCGAGGCGTGGGAGCGCCAGAAGCGCATGACGAAGCCCGCCGGGGCGCTGGGCATGCTGGAGATCCTCTCCGCCCAGCTCTCGGGCCTCTCCCGCACCTGCCCGCCGCCGATCCCGGAGCCGGCCGCGGTCGCGATCTTCGCGGGCGACCACGGCGTGCACGCGCAGGGGGTCACGGCCTGGCCCCAGGAGGTGACCGGCCAGATGGTCGCGAACTTCCTCGGCGGCGGCGCGGTCTGCAACGCGTTCGCGAACCAGGTGGGCGCCGAGGTCTGCGTGATCGACGTGGGCGTGGCGAGCGAGCTGCCGGCGACGCCGGGCCTGCTGCCGCGCAAGGTCCGCCCCGGCACGGCCGACTTCACGATCGGCCAGGCGATGACCCACGAGGAGACGATCGCCGCGATCGAGGTGGGCATCGAGACGGCCCGTGACCTGGTGGCGGCGGGGAACAAGGCGCTGCTCACCGGCGAGATGGGCATCGCGAACACGACCGCGTCCGCCGCGCTGATCTCGGTGTACACGGGCGTGGACCCGGTCGAGGTCACCGGCCGCGGCACAGGCATCAACGACGAGATGCACGCCCGCAAGGTGGACGTGGTCCGCCGCGCCCTGGACCTCCACGAGCCGGACCCGGCGGACCCGATCGGGGTCCTGGCGGCGGTCGGCGGCCTGGAGCACGCGGCGCTGGTCGGCCTGATCCTGGGCGCGGCGTCGCTCCGTACCCCGGTGATCCTGGACGGCGTCTCCACCGGGGCCGCGGCCCTGGTCGCGCGGGCCATCGCGCCCGAGTCGCTGGCGGCGTGCATCGCGGGCCACCGCAGCGCGGAGCCGGGCCACGTGGCGGCCCTGAACAAGCTGGGCCTGCGCCCCCTGGTCGACCTGGACCTGCGCCTGGGCGAGGGCACGGGCGCGCTGCTGGCGCTCCCGCTGGTGCAGAGCGCGGCGCGCGCCATGCACGAGGTGGCGACGTTCGACTCGGCAGGCGTGACGGAGAAGTAAAGACGAAGCACGCCCGTCGCCCGCTCGCCCACCCTCACGGAACGGGCGACGGGCCCGGGCGGACCCACCCAGGGGAGTGGGGGCCGCGCAGGGGGCCGCGTTCGGGACGTCAAGCGTGATTTGTGGCGCGGAACAAGCGCCCGCACGCTCCCTGTCGCCGCTCCGTGCCGTAAATCATGCAGTCCCGAACGCGGCCCCCTGCGCGGCCCCCACGTCACCTGCCCACCACCCGCAGGACATCCGTCACAGCGTGACAAGCTCTGGTCACCGATATCGTGGGTACGCACGCACCGACCTCCGAGGAGCCGCCCGCACATGGCCGAGCAAGCCGCCCCCGCCGAGCACCCCGCCTACCCCGTCGGACTGCGCCTTTCGGGCCGCCGCGTCGTCGTATTCGGCGGCGGCCAGGTGGCGCAGCGCAGGCTCCCGGCACTGATCGCGGCAGGCGCAGCCGTCACACTGATCTCGCCCTCCGCGACCCCGTCGGTAGAGGCGATGGCGGAGGCAGGCGAGATCACCTGGACCAAGCGCCGCTACCAGGACGGCGACCTCGCCGACACCTGGTACGCGCTGGTCGCCACCACGGACCCGGAGGCGAACGCCGCGATCTCGGCGGAGGCGGAGCGCACCAGGACCTGGTGCGTCCGTTCGGACGACGCCGAGGCGGCCACCGCCTGGACCCCGGCCACCGGCCGCAGCGAGGGCGTGACCGTGGCCGTCCTGACGGGCCACGACCCGCGCCGCTCCGCCGCCGTCCGGGACGCGATCGTGGAGGGCCTGCGCGACGGCTCGATCGCGGCGCCGACCCACCGCGCCCGTACCCCCTTCGTCGCCCTGGTAGGCGGCGGCCCGGGCGACCCGGACCTCATCACGGTGCGCGGCCGCCGCCTCCTCGCGGAGGCCGACGTGGTGATCGCGGACCGGCTCGGCCCCCGCGACCTCCTGAACGAGCTGCCGCCGCACGTCGAGGTCATAGACGCGGCGAAGATCCCGTACGGCCGTTTCATGGCCCAGGAGGCCATCAACAACGCGCTGATCGAGCACGCGAAGGCCGGCAAGTCGGTCGTCCGCCTCAAGGGCGGCGACCCGTTCGTCTTCGGCCGGGGCATGGAGGAGGCCCAGGCGCTGGCCGCCGAGGGCATCGCCTGCACGGTGGTGCCGGGCATCTCCAGCTCGATCTCGGTGCCGGGAGCGGCGGGCATCCCGGTGACGCACCGGGGCGTGGCGCACGAGTTCACGGTGGTCAGCGGCCATGTGGCGCCGGACGACCCGCGCTCGCTGGTGGACTGGGCGTCGCTGGCGAAGCTCACCGGGACCCTGGTGATCCTCATGGGCGTCGACAAGATCGGAAAGATCGCCGAGGCGCTGGTCGCGCACGGCAAGTCGCCGGACACCCCGCTGGCGCTGGTCCAGGAGGGCACGACGGCGACGCAGCGACGCGTGGACGCGACGCTGGCGACGGTGGCGGAGAGGGTACGGACCGAGGAGGTCCGCCCGCCGGCGGTGATCGTGATCGGCGACGTCGTGAAGGAGTCCCCGGACAAGCGGTAGCACCGCGCACACCCCGCGCACCCCGAACAATTGGCACCACACCCCGGACAAGGCAGTATCACCCCGTGGCCGAACTCATCACGATCGACGACCCCGACGACCCCCGCCTGAGCGATTACACCGGGCTGACCGACGTGGAGCTCCGCCGTAGACGCGAGCCCGCGGAGGGCCTGTTCATCGCGGAGGGCGAGAAGGTCATCCGCCGTGCCAAGCAGGCGGGGTACGAGATGCGGTCGATGCTGCTGTCCGCGAAGTGGGTCGACGTCATGCGGGACGTGATCGACGAGGTCCCGGCGCCGGTGTACGCGGTGCAGCCGGACCTCGCCGAGCGCGTGACGGGCTACCACGTGCACCGGGGCGCGCTGGCGTCGATGCAGCGCAAGCCGCTGCCGGACGCGACGGAGCTCCTGAGCACGGCCCGCCGGGTCGCGGTGATGGAGTCGGTGAACGACCACACCAACATCGGCGCGATCTTCCGGAGCGCCGCGGCGCTGGGGATGGACGCGGTGCTGCTGTCGCCGGACTGCGCGGACCCGTTGTACCGCCGCTCGGTGAAGGTGTCGATGGGGGCGGTGTTCTCGGTCCCGTACGCGCGTCTGGAGACCTGGCCGAGGGGCCTGGAGGCGGTACGGGAGGCGGGCTTCAAGCTGCTGGCGCTGACGCCGGCGGACCGGGCCACGTCGATCGACGAGGCGGCGCCGCACCGCCTGGACCGGGTGGCGCTGATGCTGGGCGCGGAGGGCGAGGGCCTGTCGACGCAGGCGCTGCGCGCGGCGGACGAGTGGGTCCGCATCCCGATGGCGCACGGGGTGGACTCGCTGAACGTGGGCGCGGCGGCGGCGGTGGCGTTCTACGCGGTGACGAGCGGCAGGCCGCAGTAGGGACCGAGGCGCCCACGCGCCCCCCGCCGGCCGCGCCTCACCCCTGGAGGGCCTGCGCGGCGGCGATCCCGAGCGCGACGACCAGCGTCACGACGACGAAGACGAAGAGCCGCTGACGCAGCAGCCGGGGGTTGGCGGGCCGCCGCCCGGTGGAGGTGCCGCGTGCCCCGGGCCGGGTGCCGGGCCGGGAGTGCGGGGCTCCCGCGCGGGAGGAAGAGGGCCGGGGAGCGGCGCCGCGCCCCTGCGTGCCGGTGGACCGCTCGGTGGGCCGGTCGGCGTGGCGCTCGGCGGTCCGCTCGGTGTACCGCTCGGTGGGCCGCACGGCCCCGGGCCGGGCGGAAGCCCGCTCGTCCCCCCGCTCACGCTCCCTCTCGCCCCCCCGCTCCCGATCTCTCTCCCTCTCACGATCCCGCTGCCCCGGCGGCCGGGGGGCGGCGGGCAGTCCCTGGGCCTCGCGGGCGGCGATCTCCTTGAGCCGCATGGAGAGCTGGAGGGTGCTGGGACGTTCCTCCGGGTCCTTCGCGAGGCAGGCGCGGACGAGCGGGGCGAGGGCGTCGGGGACGCCGTGGAGCTGGGGCTCCTCGTGGACGACCCGGTAGAGCATGACCTCGGAGCTGCCGTGCCCGAAGGGGGAGTCGCCCATGGCGGCGTACGCGAGGGTGGCGCCGAGCGAGAAGACGTCGGTGGCGGGGGTGACGGCGGCCCCGCGCACCTGCTCGGGCGCGAGGAAGCCGGGGGAGCCGACGGCGGTGCCGACGTGGGTGAGGGTGCTGGCTCCGGTGGCCCAGGCGATCCCGAAGTCGATGATGCGGGGGCCCTTGGGCGACAGCAGGATGTTGGAGGGCTTGAGGTCGCGGTGGACGACCCCGGCCTCGTGGACGGCGACGAGCCCTTCGGAGAGCGCGGCCCCGATCGCGGCGACGTCGGCGGCCCGCAGCGAGCCTTCTTCGGCGACCCGGTCGTGCAGGGAGGGCCCGGGGACGTACTGGGTGGCGAACCAGGGCCGCTCGGCCTCCAGGTCGGCGGCGACGAGCCGGGCGGTGCAGCCGCCGCGGATGCGCCGGGCGGCGGACACCTCGCGGGCGAACCGCGACCGGAACTCCTGGTCCTCGGCCAGGTCGGGCCGGATGACCTTGAGCGCCACCCGCTGTCCGCGCCGGTCGGACCCCAGATAGACGACTCCCATCCCGCCGGCCCCGAGCCTGCGGTGGAGCCGGAACGACCCGACGATCCGCGGGTCCTCGCGCCGGAGCCGCATCATCGCCATGTCCGTCCCCTCGTCCGTTCGACGTGGCACAGCTTACGTACCCCCGCCCCGGCGCGCTCACAGGCCGCGCCCTCGGGGCGGCATCGATTGTCAGTGCTGAGACGCACACTTGAGCGCGGGTCAGCAAAGAGGGGACCCAACACCCCACCCCACCAACCCAGTTGAAAGAAGCCCGGCAAACGCCCCGAGCCCCCGCCGCGGGACGTGAGGGAGGTCACGCGACCCCTCGGGGAAGACCCCGAGCCGGGAGGAGGCGTCTCCACCCAGGGGAGTACGCCGAGCGGAGGGGCGTCATCCTCCCGGAGGCCCGGAAGTCGGTACGCGGGCATGACGCCGGGGGCGTCCCGGCTGCCTAGTGTTGAGGTCAAGCGGCGGGTGCAGCACTCGTCCCCCGAGGTCACCGCACCCGCCGCGTCAGACACGACAGGAGAGGAACCATGGCGCTTTCGGCCCCGCGGGTCACCACCCGCCCTTCCGGCCGCCGTCACCCGCTGGTGGCGACCGCCATGGTCCTCCCTCTCGCGGCCCTGCTCGTGGTCGTCTTCGGCGGCTGGGACGCGGTGGTCACTCAGGCGTCGTCCGTGGGCGTGATGCTGGGGCGCTGAGCGGCGCTCCGGACCCGGGTGAGCGGCCCGGGTCGGGGACATCCGGCCGGAAACCCCGTGGGGACGGGGGTGCGGCGGACGGCAGCGTGTGGCCGGTCAGCTGGGGAGCTGACCGGCCCTCGCGCTTTCCGGGCACACCTTTAGGCTCCTCCCCATGGAGGAGAGGGACATACGACGGCTCCACGCCCTAGCGCGGGACGCGGCGCATCCGGGGGAGCCGGCGGCCTGCCGGTGCCCGGTGGGGGTGCTGGCGGACCGGGACGACGGCACGGTCGTACGCCATGGGCACCTGGTCCTGAAGTCGCACGCGCCGGACGCCGACCCGCGGGCACTGGCCGCACGGGTGGCGACGGCGTCCCTGCCGGAACTGGCGGAGGTACTACTCCAGCCCCTCCCGGACACGCCCCCGCCGCCCCCCGGCGGACGCACACTGACGGCCTGGCCGTACGGGACCCCGGTGGACCCGGAGCACCCGGAGGCCGCCCCGTGGGAGGAGGCCGGCCGCCTGCTGGCCCGGCTGCACCGGACCCCGCCGCCGAGCGGCCTGCCGGGGATGCGGGCGCCGCTGAAGGCGGAGCTGGCGGTGGAGCGGATGCGCCGGGCGGCGCCGGACCACCCGGGCACGGGCACGGTCCTGCGAGCGTGGCGGACGGTCACGGAGACCCCGGACGCTGGCGGCGCCTTCGGCGGGCGCGGCGATGCGAACCCCCCGTCCCTCTGCCACGGCGACTTCCACCTGGGTCAACTGGTCCGCTCCCCGGACTGGCTCCTGATCGACGTGGACGACCTGGGGGCGGGCGATCCGGCGTGGGACCTGGCCCGCCCGGCGGCCTGGTTCGCGGCGGGCCTGCTGCCGCCGGAGGTGTGGTCGCGTTTCCTGGGCGCGTACGAGGGGGCGGGCGGCCCGGCCACGGAGGCAGGTGACCCGTGGCCGCGCCTGGACGTCCCGGCGCGGGCCCTGACGGTGCAGACGGCGGCGCTGGCGCTGGCCAAGTCGACGGCGGCGGGCCGTGCGCTGGACGAGGTGGAGGAGGTGATGGTGGACATCTGCGCCCGAATCGCCTCGCTCCGAACCGAGTTGGCTCCGTAGGCGTCCCCGTAGGGTGAGAGCACCATCCGAACGGCAGGGAGTTGAGCCGAACATGCAGTGTCCCAAGTGCCACGCGCCCATGCACACGTACAACCGCAACGGCGTCCAGATCGAGCAGTGCAGCGGCTGCCGGGGCATATTCCTGGACTACGGCGAGCTGGAGGCGCTGACCCGTCTGGAGTCGCAGTGGGTGCAGCAGGCGCCGCCGCCGCAGGCGTACCCGGCGCAGCCCGCGGCTCCGGCGTGGGGCGCTCCGCAGCACGGCGGTCACCACGGCGGCCACGGCCACCACGGCGGCCACCACCGGGGCTTCGGCCGGATGCTGTTCTCCTCCTGACCTGGAGGGACCGCACGAAGAAGCCCCCGTCCGCGAGCTGCGGACGGGGGCTTCCGGTGGTGCGCGATACTGGGATTGAACCAGTGACCTCTTCCGTGTCAGGGAAGCGCTCTCCCGCTGAGCTAATCGCGCGGGACGGTCAGAATCGTACAGGACGATTCAGGACCAGTGGTGCTGCGTGCGCGATACTGGGATTGAACCAGTGACCTCTTCCGTGTCAGGGAAGCGCTCTCCCGCTGAGCTAATCGCGCGGGGGATCCGAAGACCCAGGACCCTAGGGTCCAGTGGACGATACTGGGATTGAACCAGTGACCTCTTCCGTGTCAGGGAAGCGCTCTCCCGCTGAGCTAATCGTCCTTGGAGGTGGAGACGGGATTTGAACCCGTGTAGACGGCTTTGCAGGCCGTTGCCTCGCCTCTCGGCCACTCCACCAGGAGTGAATACAGGGGTTCGGGAAGATCCCCCACATCGAGCGGACGACGAGATTCGAACTCGCGACCCTCACCTTGGCAAGGTGATGCTCTACCAACTGAGCCACGTCCGCTTGTCGTTTCCGTTTCGCTTGCGCGTCCCGGCGACGTGTTGAACTCTAGCGGATTCCTGGGCCAGTACAAAAACGCGTTTCCGCAGCGTGCTGACCTGCGCCCCCGGCGAGGGACCAGGGAGCGTTCGCGAGCCGTTCACTCCACGTGCCCCCGGAGTGGCACCGAGCACCCGCCCGCGCGCACCTCGCGCCGGGCGCGCCCGCGCCACGCCCCCCGCCCATCCCCCCCCGCCCGCCCCCTCCCCTCGCGCGCGAGGGGACCCCGCCCCCGCCCGCCTAGACTCGCAAGCGTGCACCCCCTCGCTCCCATGGCCCGCTTCGGCGGCCTCCTAGCCACCGACCTGCGGGACGTCACCCGTGACCCCGAGGCCCTGGACTCCTCCGGTTTCTGGGCCGTCTGCGCGGACTTCGAGGGCCGTCTCACCTGCGCCCGCTTCGGCGACGTGCGGCCGGACCCGGTCCCCGCGCCCGTCCCCGGCGCCTGGCGCGGTCCGGCGGCCGGCGACTGGACGTCCTCGCTCGACCGCGCCGCGTACACGGCGGGTGTGCGCCGGGTGCGCGAGCACATCGCGCGCGGGGAGGTGTATCAGGCGAACCTCTGCCGGGTGATGTCCGCGCCGCTGCCCGACCCGGCCCTCGCGGACGTGGACGCGCTGACCGCGCTCCTCGCGCGCGGCAACCCGGCCCCGTACGCGGGGACGATCCGGCTGCCCGCGCACGGCGTGGAGATCGCCACCGCGTCCCCCGAGCTCTATCTGCGCCGCGAGGGCGCCCGGGTGACCTCGGGGCCGATCAAGGGCACCGGCCGGACGGCGGAGGACCTGCTCCCGAAGGACTTCGCGGAGAACGTGATGATCGTCGACCTGGTCCGCAACGACCTGGGACGGGTCTGCGAGACCGGCAGCGTGAGCGTCCCCGCCCTGTGCGCGGTCGAGGAGCACCCCGGTCTCGTGCACCTGGTCTCCACCGTCGGCGGGCTGCTGCGCGAGGACGCGGGCTGGCCGGAGCTGCTGGCCGCCTCCTTCCCGCCCGGTTCGGTCACGGGCGCGCCGAAGTCGAGCGCGCTGCGGATCATCGAGGAGCTGGAGACCGCCCCGCGCGGCCCCTACTGCGGGGGTGTCGGCTGGGTGGACGCGGACGCGGGCACCGCCGAGCTCGCGGTCGGCATACGCACCTTCTGGATCGACCGGGCCGAGGGCGTGCTGCGCTTCGGCACGGGGGCCGGCATCACCTGGGGTTCGGACCCGGAGGGCGAGTGGGCGGAGACCGAGCTGAAGGCCGCGCGGCTGGTCGCGATAGCGTCGGGCGCGTACGAGGCGAGCGGAAGGGCCATTTCTCGATGAAACTCTGGGTCAACGGCGGACTGCACGATGCCCAGGCCGCGCGGGTGTCCGTCCTGGACCACGGTCTGACCGTGGGCGACGGCATCTTCGAGACGGTGAAGGCCGAACGTGGTGAAACGTTTGCTCTCACCCTCCACCTGGAGCGGCTCACCCGCTCCGCCCGCGGCCTCGGGCTGCCCGACCCGGACCTCGACGAGGTCCGCCGGGCCTGCGCCGCGGTCCTGGAGGCGAACCCGATGGAGCTCGGCCGGCTCCGCATCACGTACACCGGCGGGCTGTCCCCGCTCGGCTCGGAGCGCGGCGACGCGGGTCCGAGCCTGGTCGTGGCGCTCGGCGGGACGAGCCGGCGCCCGGACTCCACCGCGGTGATCACCGTCCCCTGGACGCGCAACGAGCGCGGCGCGCTGACGGGCCTCAAGACCACCTCGTACGCGGAGAACGTCGTCGCGCTCGCGCGGGCGCGGGAGCGGGGCGCCTCGGAGGCGCTGTTCGCGAACACCGTCGGGCAGCTCTGCGAGGGCACCGGCTCCAACGTGTTCGTGGTCCTCGACGGGCGGGTGCACACCCCGCCGGTCTCCTCCGGCTGCCTCGCGGGCATCACGCGCGCGCTGGCCGTGGAGTGGACCGGGGCGGTGGAGACCGACCTGCCGCTGGACGTGCTGGAGAGCGCCGAGGAGGTCTTCCTGACCTCGACCCTGCGCGACGTCCAGGCCGTGCACCGGGTGGACGACCGGGAGCTGCCCGGGGCGCCGGGCCCGGTCACCGCCAAGGCCATGCGGGTCTTCGACGAGCGGGCGGCCCAGGACCGCGATCCGCGGCTCGGTTAGGACCGGCGGGCCCGAGGGATGACGGGCGGCCGTCCGGTGGGTAGAAATGCCGTGATGACCACCACCCTGCGGCCGTCCGAGCCGCTCCAGCAGTCCGCCGACGGCGGCCGTTCGCGCGGCTACGACATCTGCGTGAACAGCCGCCGGGTCGGCTCCGTCCGGCTGGCCACCGACACAGCCTTCCGCGGCGCCGTGGGCGTGATCGAGGACCTCCGGGTCGACGAGCCGGACCGCGGCAGGGGCCGGGGGACGGTGGCGGCGCTCGCCTCCGAGGAGGTGCTGCGCGGCTGGGGCTGCGGCGAGGTGCGGATCTCGGTGCCGGCCGGGGCCGCGCCCGCGCGGCGGATGGCGGACGCGCTCGGGTACACCGAGCGCGGCCGGAACATGATCAAGGATCTCGACGCCGGGATGCCGGAGCTGCCGCGCGGCTTCGCCTTCCGGCCGGTCACCGAGCCGGAGTTCGAGGAGTGGCAGGCGCGGTCCCTGGCGGGCTTCGCGCAGAGCTGGATCGACCGGGGGATGCCGGAGGAGCTGGCCCTGGCCAAGGCCGAGGACAGCCGCCGCAGGTTCCTGCCGCAGGGCCTGGCGACGCCGGGCGTCTCGGTGGTCGTCGCGGTCCGGGACGGCGAGGTCCTGGGGTATCTGTGGACCGGCGGGATCGAGCTGGAGCGCGGGGAGCGCGCCGCGTACGTCTTCGAGATCGAGGTCGCCGAGGGGCACCGGGGCGAGGGGCACGGCCGCGGGCTGATGCTCCTGGCGGAGCGCCTGTCGCTGGCGGCCGGGGAGCGCCTGCTCGGACTGCACGTCTTCGCGGGCAACACCCCGGCGATCCGGCTCTACGAGTCGCTGGGCTACCGCACGACCCACGTCAACAGCGCCAAGACGCTGCACTAGGGAGGGTTCGGGGGCGGGGGGTCAGTCCTTCAGGAGGCGGTCGGCGATCTCCTCGACGCGCTCGCGCAGGCCGTCCTGGCTCTGGCCGCCGTCGAGCCGCTCGCCGCCGATGACGTAGGTCGGGGTGCCGGTGACCTTGATCGCCTTGCCCTCGGCCTCGTCGGCGTCGACCGTCAGCAGGTGCCGGCCGTCGATCAGGGCGGTGTCGAACTCCTCGGCGTCCAGGCCCAGTTCGGCCGCGATCTCCAGCAGGACCGGCTCGCCGCGCTCGCCGAGCTCCTCGGCCCTGGCGAGCAGCGCCTCGGTGTACTCCCAGCCCTTGCCCTGGTCGGTGGCCTCCTCGGCGGCCTGGGCGGCGGCGTAGGCGTGCTTGTGCTTGGCCAGCGGGAAGTGCCGCAGCTGTACGTCGACGCGGTCGCCGTACTTCTCGCGCAGGGCCCGCACGTCGTCGAGCGCCTTGAAGCAGTCGGGGCACTGCAGGTCGAACCATGCCTCCAGGACGACGGGGGAGGCGGGGGTGGTGGACTCACTCATGGGAAGAGTCTCCCATCCGCCCCACCCTGGGGGACGACCCGGAGATCTCCCTGATCCGGGGCCCGGGGCATGGCCGGGAGGGCCTTCGGCGGTGCAGGATGGAAGGGACGTATCGACCGGGATCTGGAGGAACACATGCTCGCCGAGACCATCTGCTCCGCGGTGTCCGTGGCGGGCCTCGGCATCGCCGCGGTCACGGCGTACCGCAAGCGGTTCGCGTCGGCGGCCCGGATCGCCGCCTACGCGCTGGTGCCGCTGGGCCTGGTGATGACCGGTGCCGTGGGCTGGCTCGCGAGCACCGCGTTCAGCCCGACGGCCTGGGCCGGGTTCGGGGTGCTCGGAGCCGCCTGGCTGCTCTTCTCGACCACGCGGGCGGTCGAGCGGCGCCGGGCCGGGCGCCCGGAGACCGGTGCGGGGGAGACCCCGAGCGCCGTGGCCCCGAAGGCGTCCGCCCCCTCGCTCGGCTCCCGGCGCGCTGCGGCCCCGCAGCCGCAGGCCGCCAAGCCCGCGAAGGCGCCCGAGGAGGACTTCAGCGACATCGAGGCGATCCTGAAGAAGCACGGCATATGACGGCACCCGGCGGCGCACGACCGGCGGCGCGGGGTGGCATCCGAATATGACCGGGATCAGACGGTGAGCTGACCGCTTCTGGCCGTTCCCGGCGCTTCTCGCCGCTTCTCGATCCCGGCCGCCACGGGATGGAGTGAACGCGCGCCGTCGCGGGGCGTTTTACGCGATCTTGGGGTCGGCGGTGCGCGATCATCCCCCCGATGCTGGATACCTCGCGGGACACCGCCCCCGCCCCCACGCCCCCGGCGAACGCCCCGGACGAGCCGCGCGGCTGTCTCTTCGCGCTCTCCCAGCCACCGCTGATGATCTTCCTCGCGGTGATCGGAGCGCTGCTGCTGATGGCCGCCCTGCACGATCTCTACCTGCTGTGAGGCGGGCGGCGGCGCGGCCGGGTGCCACCGGGCTCAGCCCGCGGCCTCCTTGCGGCGGGCCCGGTAGGCCGCGACGTGGAGACGGTTTCCGCAGGTCCGGCTGTCGCAGTAGCGGCGGGAGCGGTTGCGGGAGAGGTCGACGAAGGCCCGGCCGCAGTCCGGCGCCTCGCAGCGGCGCAGCCGTTCCTGCTCGCCGGCCACGAGGATGAAGGCGAGCGCCATGCCGCAGTCGGCGGCCAGGTGGTCGGAGACGGTGGCGCCCGGCGCGAAGTAGTGGACGTGCCAGTCGTAGCCGTCGTGGTCGGTGAGCTGCGGGGTCGTGCCCGCGGAGGCGACCAGCTGGTTGATCAGGGAGGCCGCGATCCGGGCGTCCGGCGCGGAGAAGACGGCGGTGAAGCGGTCGCGCACCTCGCGCACGGCCCGCAGGTCCCCGGCTCCCAGCTCGCCCACGTCGCTGATCTTGTGGTCGCGGACGAAGCTCCGCAGCGCCGGGATGTCGTCCAGTTCGTCCTCGCGGTCGCCCTGGGGGGCGGTGTTCATCAGATCGACGACGGTGTCGAGCGCGATCCGGGTGTCGTGGGGGATGAGCACGCTTCGCTCCCTGGCCGGCTGCGGGCGGGCGCCCGCGAATTGCGCTGACTCTAGCGCGACCCGGAAACGGGCATCGGCGCCCCGCACCACGCCGGCTGCGCGGTGCGGGGCGCCGAAGCCCTGCGTATGCGACTGCCCGCGCGGCGCCGTCTCCCCGAGTCGGACGGCGCCGTGCGGCTCTCGGCCTGGCTCAGCTGTCCGCCAGGATGTGGGAGAGCTCCGTGTCGAGATCGAAGTGCCGGTGCTCGGTGCCCGGTGGCACCGCGGCGTCGGTCCGCTTCAGGAACGACTCCAGGGCCCTCGCCGGGGCCTCGAGCAGGGCTTCGCCTTCGGGAGAGCTCAACGCGATGCAGACGACTCCCTGGCCGTGGCTACGGGATGGCCAGACGCGGACGTCGCCCGTGCCGGTGGGCCGGTGCAGCCCCTCGGCGAGAAGGTCGCGGGCGAAGACCCACTCGACCGTCTCCTCGGCTCCGGTGTGGAAGGTGGCGTGCACGGCATACGGATCGGCCGTGTCATACCGCAGGCCCGCGGGTACAGGCAGTGAGGACTCGCTCGACACAACGAGGCGCAGGTGCAGCTCGCAGCTGACCGTGGTGTTCATAAGCGCCAGGGCCTTTCGCTCAGTGTGCGCTCGGGGATTCGCACGTCGGCGAAATCGACATGCCACCTACGGTGCCGTTGTAAACCCCTCTGTCTGTTTTGTGATCGTTCAGGTAGCTCGTATGGACGCGTGTAACTTTGGGTAATACCGCCATTCCGGCCGGGTCGGGCGGTCCGGTAGGTTGGGGCCATGAACGCGGAGAGTGACGAGCGCACGGGGGAGTCCGCCGTGAACGGGGAACGTGTGCCGGAGAAGCCCGAGGCCGCAGGGCCTGAGGGGGCCAAGGGGGCCGACGGGGCCGCTGGGGTCGAAGCGGCCGACGGCGCGGGCAAGGAGGCCGAGTCCGAGCTGGGCTCCCGGGCGCCCGCCTTCATCAAGGCCCGCCGGACCCTGCACCTGAGCTGGCAGGTCGGCGTCTTCGTCGTCGGCCTCGCCGTCGTCGGTGCCGGCGTCCTGATGCTGGTCCTGCCCGGCCCGGGCTGGCTGGTCATCTTCGCCGGCATGGCGATCTGGGCGACCGAGTTCGTCTGGGCGCAGCTCGTCCTGCGCTGGACCAAGCGCAAGGTCACCGAGGCGGCCCAGCGCGCCCTGGACCCGAAGGTCCGGCGCCGGAACATCATGCTCACGACCATCGGCCTGGTGATCGTCGCCGTGCTCTGCGGCATCTATCTCTGGAAGTTCGGCTTCGTCATGCCGTGGAAGATCGACGAGTGACCCACGGATGGTGCGGGACCACCGCTGACATGGGGTAATGTTTGCGGTGCGCCGGGGCGATTAGCTCAGCGGGAGAGCACTTCGTTCACACCGAAGGGGTCACTGGTTCGATCCCAGTATCGCCCACCACCCGGCCCGAAGGCCCGGAGACGATCACCGTCTCCGGGCCTTCGGCATTCCCCCGGGCCGCCCGGGGCTCAGCGCATCCGCCCCAGCCGCTCCCGCAGCCGCCGGGCGTCCCGCAGCCGCTGCTCGTACGTCGCCCCGACCGCCAGCAGCAGCAGGCCCGCCAGGGCCGGCGGCAGCCAGCGCGGCAGCGCCCCCACCACCTGCGCCACGTACGGCGCCAGCTCGTGCAGCCCGTCCAGGGCCAGCACCGTGCCGCCGAGCAGCAGCAGCGCCTGGAGCCGGAACCGGGCGCCCAGCAGCGTCACCGCCAGCGCCCCGAGCCCCAGCAGCAGCGGGCGCGTCCACCCCGGGTCCGGCCACGCCGCCATCAGGCTCGGCAGCAGCGTCACGGCGAGCCCGGGCCCGTACGCCGTCCAGGACGAGGCGTCCGGGTCCCGGCGCCGCCGCAGCACGCCCACCACGAGGGCCGGGACCGTCACCGGCAGCGTGTACGCCTCCGGCGCCGTCACCTCCCAGGCCGCCAGCCGCACCCAGGACGCCGCGAGGAACAGCCCGGCCGCCGTCCAGGAGGCCGCCGGGCGCCGCTCCGGGCGCACCGCCGTCGCCGCCGCGAGCACCCCGCCGAGGGCCAGCGCGAGCGCGAGCAGGGCGGGGCGGCCCGCCGTGAGGCCGAGCGCGCACAGGCCCACCGCGGCGCCGGCGGCCTCCACGGCCACCGCCACCGTCCGGCGGCGCAGCCACGCGCCCAGGCCGGCCGTCCCGGCGGGCACGGCCAGCAGCAGGAGACCGGCCGTCGCGGGAGCCGCCTGCGCCGCCGCCGCGCCCGCGCCGACCAGCCCGGCCGCCGCGAGCACCGCCCCGCAGGCGCCGACGAGCCGCACGGCCCCCGCCGCGAGCACCGCCACCCCGGCGAGCAGCGCCAGGATCACCCCGAGCACCGTGAACGTCGCCGCCCGCGTGTCCAGGCCCAGGGTGACCGCCGTGAGCGCGGAGGCGAACCCGAGGCCGAGGCCGAGCCACGCCACGTTCCCCGGCAGCCCGGCGCCCGCCCCGGGCAGGCCGCGGACCAGGAGCGCCGGGCGCACCGCCGCCGTCAGCGCCGCGGCGGCCGTCAGGAGCGTCAGGGCGACCGTGGCCGGGTACGGCAGCCCCGGGGCCACCGGCAGGCCGGTGAGCAGCGCCCAGGCCAGTACGAGCGCGCCGCAGCGGGCCCACGGGCGGGGGACGGCCGCCAGCGCGGCGGCCGCGAGCAGCACGACCAGCGGGGCGGTCGCCGGATAGCTCGTGAGGACCGGGTCGGCGTGCGCGCCCGACCACGGGGCGGTGGTGCGGGCCAGCGGCCCCAGCAGTCCGGCCGCCGTCGGCGGTAGCGCCCACATCAGCGCGTGCGCGAGGACCAGGCCGCCGGCCCCGGCGAGCCCGCGCCGCAGCGCCTCGGGCACGCGCGGCAGCCGCAGCGCCGCCGCCGCGAGGAGCACCGCGCACCCCGCGTACCCCGGCACCGTCCATCCGCCCGGGAGCACCTCCCGCAGCGGCCCGCCGGCCGCGGCGGTCAGGGCGAGGCCCGCGAAGCCCGCGAGCCCCGTGGCGGGCACCGCCGCCGGGGCGGTGCGGACCGCCGCGTAGAGCAGGACGGCGGCGCAGGCGAGCAGCAGCGGGGCCGCGCGCAGCGGCGTCACGGCCGACAGGGCGAGCCCCGTCACCAGCGCCGCGCCGCCCAGCGTGCCCGCCGTGACCAGCGCGGTGATCCGGACCGGGGCGGGCGCGGTGCGCCGGGCCGTCGCCAGGTCGAGGGCGGCCGTGGCGAGCGTCGCCCAGGCCAGCGACAGCGGGCCGCCGTCCAGGGCCAGCACCCCGAGGGGCAGCGGCAGTTGGGCCGTGACCACCGCCGCCGGCAGCGGGATCCGCAGCCGGGGCAGGGCGGCCCCGTACCCGGCCCAGCCGGCGGCGAGCACGGCCGCCGCGATCGCCGTGTAGGCGAGCACGCCGGTCTCCGGGAGCGCCGCCCGGTGCAGGGCGTACGCGTCGAGCAGGGTCAGCGCCAGGCCGAGGGCGGCCACCGACTCGGCCGTGGAGCGCAGTCCCTTGCGCAGCAGCGCCACGGGGGCGAGGAGCGCCGCCGAGGTCACGGCGCCCAGCACGGCCGCCCGGCCGCCGATGCCCATCGAGCCCCAGCTGACCAGGGTGAAGGCGACGGCGGCGACGGCCAGCAGCACGCCGCCGAGGGTCAGCAGCACGTTCTGCGCGCCGCGCGGGCTCGCCTCGGGGCGCGGCCCCGCCACGGGAGCGGCGGCGGCGGGGGTGTGCAGCACCCGCAGCAGCCAGTCCCGGCGCGCCAGCAACCGGGCCCGGTGGGCGTCGAGTCGGGCCAGTTCGCGGTCGACGAGCACCAGCTCTTCCGCGGGAGGCAGGGAGGAGTCCATAGCCGGAGTGTGCGGCCGGGGCCCGGGCGCGGGGATGGGTGCGGCTACTCAGATCCGCCCCTGAGTAGCCCACACTGGAGCCATGGACTGGTGCCGCTACCGCTTCCGCAGCGTCTGGTGCCTCGCCGCCCCGCCCGACACCGTCTACGCCGTCCTGGAGCGGGCCGAGGAGTACCCCCGCTGGTGGCCGCAGGTGCGCGAGGTCGTCCCGCGCGACGAGCGCTCCGGCACCGCCCGCTTCCGCTCCCTCCTCCCGTACGACCTCGTCGTCACCGCCGAGGCGCGGCGGCGCGACCCCGGCGCCCGGGTCCTGGAGGTCGCGCTCGGCGGCGATCTGGTCGGCTGGGCCCGCTGGACGCTGCTGGCCGACGGGGCGGCCGGCACCCGGGCGGTGTACGAGCAGGAGGTCGAGGTCCGGGCCCCGCTGATGCGCGCGCTCGCCGTCCCCGCGCGGCCCCTCTTCCGCGCCAACCACGCCCTGATGATGCGCGGCGGGCGGCGCGGTCTCGCGGCGCTGCTGCGCGCGGTTTGAACGAGACCCCGAAAACCCTGTATGGTTCAACCCGTTCCCGGGCGATTAGCTCAGCGGGAGAGCACTTCGTTCACACCGAAGGGGTCACTGGTTCGATCCCAGTATCGCCCACCGGGAGAGGCCGGTCCGTCAGCAGACGGACCGGCCTCAGCCTTTTCCGGAGCCCGTCGAGGGCGGGCTAGGCCGCGGTCCGCAGCTCCGGGCGCAGCGGCCACGCCGGGTCCACCGTCTCCGGGGTGCCCTGCCGCGTGAACCACGCCTGCAGCCCGCGCGCCTGGGCCGCGTGCCACACCGCCTGGAGGGTGTGCAGCTCGGGCGGTGACAGGCGTTCGAGCCGGGAGGCGAAGCGCCGCCCCACCGACCGTACGACGTCCAGCGCCGCCGCGGCGTCCGCCGCCGCGTCGTGGGCGCCGTCCAGCTCCACCCCGTACTGCTCGCACAGGTCCGTCAGCGTCCGGCGGCCCTTGCGGTAGCGGTCCAGGTGCTTGTCGAGGACCCGCGGGTCCAGCACGCACAGCGGCACGCCGTCCATGTAGGTGCCGAGCGTGGAGGCGCGGTGGCGGCGCAGCTCCCGGTCCAGGATGGTCAGGTCGAAGGGGGCGTTCATCACCACCAGGGGCCGCCCCGACGCCGTCTGCTCGGCTATCGCGCGGGCCAGCTCCTCGACCACCGGCGAGGGCCAGCGCCCGTTGCGCTGGAGGTGATCGTCCGTCAGCCCGTGTACGGCGGTGGCCGCCGCGGGCACCGGGACACCGGGGTTCACCAGCCAGCGGGTCACCCTCGGCCGCATCCCGGCGGCGTCCTGGACGACGAGGGCGGCGGACACGATCCGGTCCTCCTCGACGTCGACTCCTGTGGTCTCCGTGTCGAATGCGGCCAGGGGCCCATCGAACCAGTGCGTCGTCATCCCCGAACTCCTCGCACGTGCGCGGCAGATGGCCAACCCCCTGCCCGAAACGGTGATACCCGGGCTGTTTGCACCGTACGCAAAACGGTCACAACAGAGCTGACGGGGAAGGGATTTCGACATGGCGATCGCCCAGCCCGAATGGGGAGGGCCGCCGCCGGGGGAGGCGGCGCCGCTGCGCGGCTCGCTCGCCACCACCGCCTGCATGGAGACCCTCCAGGTGGGGTACCTCCACGCGGTCGCGGCGGCGGCGGGCTGTTCGCTGTCGCAGCCGTTCCCGGACAACGGCATCGACTGGCACGTGAGCCACGGCGCTCCCGGGCACACGGTCGACGACGAGGTGACCATCAAGGTGCAGCTCAAGTGCACCTACCAACTGCCGCCGCGGACCCCCGGCGGGCCCCCGGCGTTCTCCTTCACCCTGGACAACGAGCACCTGGTGAAGCTGGCCCGGACCCCCGTGGCCGTGCACAAGATCCTGGTCGTGATGCTCGTGCCGCGCGACCGGGAGGACTGGCTGCGGGCCGGCCACGACCGGCTGGACCTGCGGCACTGCTGCTACTGGATCAACCTGGCCGGTCACCCGGTCACGGGACGGCGCAGGACCACCGTGCGCGTCCCGACGACGCGGATCTTCGACGACCGGGCGCTCTGCGAGATCATGGCCCGGGTCGGCGTGGGAGGGAGTCCCTGATGCGGCCGATCGACGAACCCGACCCCGGCGTGGTGGACCCGCGGGTGCTCGGCGCGCTGCTCGCCCGGCACGGCTGGCGGCGGCACGGCGGCGCCAACGGCCGCTACACCCGCTGGGCGCCGCCCGGGCCCGAGGCCGGCTCCCGGGGCACCAGCCTGCTGCTGCCGGAGAGCCGGGCCTTCCCGGACTGCGAGGACCTGATCGGCGAGGCGCTGACCGCGCTCGCCCGCAGCGGCTCGCCCTCGGCCCGCGAGGTGCTGACCGGGCTCGCCGCCCCCAGCGACGAGATCCGCTGGTGGCGCGACGTGCCGCCGGGGCCGACCGGGGCCGTGCCCTGGCCGGTGGAGGAGCGGCTGCGCTCCGCCGCCCGCGCCACGCTGCTCGCGGGCGCCCTCGCCGTACGGGCCCGGGCCGGCTACCACGGGGCGCGGCACCGGCGGCGGGCCGAGGCCGCGCTGGACGAGGTCGTCGTCGACGGCACCCCCGGCGGCGGGCTCACCGCCTTCCTGCCGGTGGAGACGGGCCGGGCCGTCTCCGTGCGGCTCTACCACGCGCTGTACGCGGCCCGGGAGGCCGTGGACTACCAGCGGGCCACCGGCGGCATGGAGGCGTTCGACTCCGCCGTCGAGGCCGGGGTGAGCCGGGAGCTCACGGAGGCCCTGGTCGCGCTGGTGCGGGGGACCGAGGGCGCCGGGATCGTGCTGGCCTGGTCCCCGGCGGCCGGCACCCCGGCCGGCTGCGCCGTGCGGCCGGAGCCCGTCGAGTTCTCGCCCGGCGACCTGCCCGCGCTGCGCGCCGCCGGCGCCCGCTACCTGGCCGACGAGCCCTCCGTACCGGTGCGGATCACCGGCAGCGTGGTCCGGCTGCGCCGCTCCGGCCCGCACGGCGAGGGCACCGTGCGGCTGCGGGTGCTGGCCGGGGCGGACGTGCGGCACGTCCGGGTCAGCCTCGACGAGGACGCCTACCGGACCGCCGGGCACGCCCATCTGGTCGGGCTGCCGATCCGGGTGGCGGGCCGGCTGGAGAGCCGCGGCGGCTTCCGGCGGCTCACCGACCCGAGCGGGGTGGTCCCGGTGCGGGTGGACGAGGCGGTGCGGGAGCGCCTGATGAAGTCGATGCGGGAGACCCGGGAGACGCTCGGCGGCGCGGACGACTTCTTCGGGGAGGGCGAGGAGGACGGGGAGGACGGGGAGGACGGGGACGGCTGAGGGTCTCCGGACTCGGCGGGGTGCGGCTGACCTGGGCCCGGAGGGCGGGCGGCGGGTAATTCGGAGGGGGCGCGGGCGCGGGTCCCGGTAGGATCGGGGTCCTGCGCGGCACCTCGTCTCTGCCGCGCGCCGCCGGCGCCGGCACCTCGTGTCTGCCAGCGCCCCTATGTATGGAGCATTCGTGTCTGAAGTCCGTGTGACCGTCCAGTCCGCCTCGGGAGCAGAGGAGAGGGCGGTGAGCGCGGGCACCACGGCCGGCGCCCTGTTCGCCGACGACCGCACCGTGATCGCCGCCCGGGTCGCGGGCGAGCTGAAGGACCTGGCGTACGAGCTCGCCGACGGCGACGTCGTCGAGGGGGTGGAGATCTCCTCGCCGGACGGTCTCGACATCCTGCGCCACTCCACCGCGCACGTCATGGCCCAGGCCGTGCAGGAGCTCTTCCCCGAGGCCAAGCTGGGCATCGGCCCGCCGGTCCGGGACGGCTTCTACTACGACTTCGACGTCGAGAAGCCCTTCACTCCCGAGGACCTCAAGGTCATCGAGAAGAAGATGCAGGAGATCCAGAAGCGCGGGCAGCGCTTCTCCCGCCGCGTGGTCACCGACGAGGCCGCCCGCGAGGAGCTCGCCGCCGAGCCGTACAAGCTGGAGCTCATCGGCATCAAGGGCGCCGCGTCGACCGACGACGGGGCGAACGTCGAGGTGGGCGGCGGCGAGCTGACCATCTACGACAACCTGGACGCCAAGACCGGCGAGCTGTGCTGGCGCGACCTGTGCCGGGGTCCGCACCTGCCCACCACCCGGAACATCCCGGCGTTCAAGCTGATGCGCAACGCCTCGGCGTACTGGCGCGGTGACGAGAAGAACAAGCAGCTTCAGCGCATCTACGGCACCGCTTGGCCGTCGAAGGAGGAGCTGAAGGCCCACCTCGACTTCCTCATCGAGGCCGAGAAGCGCGACCACCGCAAGCTGGGCAACGAGCTGGACCTGTTCTCCATCCCGGACGAGATCGGCTCCGGCCTCGCCGTCTTCCACCCCAAGGGCGGCATCATCCGCCGGGTCATGGAGGACTACTCGCGCCGCCGGCACGAGGAGGAGGGCTACGAGTTCGTCTACTCCCCGCACGCCACCAAGGGCGCCCTCTTCGAGAAGAGCGGCCACCTGGACTGGTACGCGGAGGGCATGTACCCGCCCATGCAGCTCGACGGTGGTACCGACTACTACCTCAAGCCCATGAACTGCCCGATGCACAACCTGATCTTCGACGCGCGCGGGCGCTCCTACCGTGAGCTGCCGCTGCGCCTGTTCGAGTTCGGCACCGTGTACCGGTACGAGAAGTCCGGCGTCGTGCACGGTCTGACCCGTGCCCGGGGCTTCACCCAGGACGACGCGCACATCTACTGCACCCGCGAGCAGATGGCCGAGGAGCTCGACCGGACTCTCACCTTCGTGCTCAACCTGCTGCGCGACTACGGCCTGACCGACTTCTACCTGGAGCTGTCCACCAAGGACCCGGAGAAGTTCGTCGGCTCGGACGAGGTGTGGGAGGAGGCCACCGCGGTCCTCCAGCAGGTCGCCGAGAAGCAGGGCCTGCCGCTGACCCCCGACCCGGGCGGCGCCGCGTTCTACGGCCCGAAGATCTCCGTGCAGGCGCGCGACGCCATCGGCCGGACCTGGCAGATGTCGACCGTGCAGCTCGACTTCAACCTGCCGGAGCGCTTCGACCTGGAGTACACCGCGCCGGACGGCACCAAGCAGCGCCCGGTCATGATCCACCGCGCGCTGTTCGGTTCGATCGAGCGCTTCTTCGCGGTGCTCCTGGAGCACTACGCGGGCGCCATGCCGCCGTGGCTGGCCCCGGTGCAGGCGGTCGGCATCCCGATCGGCGACTCGCACGTCGAGTACCTGCAGGAGTTCGCCGCCGACGCGCGGAAGCGGGGCCTGAGGGTCGACGTGGACGCGTCCTCGGACCGGATGCAGAAGAAGATCCGCAACCAGCAGCGCCAGAAGGTGCCGTTCATGATCATCGTCGGTGACGACGACATGAACGCGGGAACGGTGTCCTTCCGTTACCGCGACGGGTCGCAGGAGAACGGGATCCCCCGTGACCAGGCGCTGAACAAGCTCGTTGAGGTGGTCGAGGCACGCGTTCAGGTGTAGCGCCGTTCCCCGCGTGGACGGGGATGGTCCGCCCATACTCCATCGGATGTACGGAACCGCGTGTTGCTCCCCGCTCCTGCGGGGCTAAGGGGCCCCCGGGGTACTCCCCGGGGGCCCCTTCTCGTCCTCCCGGGTGAACGCCTGGATCAGCCAGGACGAGAAGGAGCCCGTCACCGCGCCCAGCAGCGCCAGGCCCACGCCCATCAGCCCCACCGCCGTCAGGCGGCCCATCGGCGTCACCGGGGTCACGTCCCCGTAGCCGACCGTCGCCAGCGTCGCGCAGGTCAGCCACACCGCGTCGCCGAAGGTGCGGATCGAGGCGCCCGGGGCGGCGTACTCGAAGTGGTAGACGGTCAGCGCCCCCGCGAAGCCCAGCAGCCCCGCCGTCATCCCGGCGTACGCCATGACCCGGGCGTACAGGCTCAGGCGCGGCTTGTCGCGGCGGCGCTGCACCCGGTCGTAGACGCTGACGATCCGCAGCGGGCGCAGCAGCGGCAGGACCACGACCACCGTGTCGAGCAGGTGGTGGCGCACGAAGCGCAGCACCCCGGTGCCGCTCAGCCGGACCCGCACCACGTAGTCGACGAGGAAGACCGCCCAGGCGGCGAAGGTCATCGCGAGACAGAGGTCCTTCACCGGGCCCGGCAGGTGGTGGCCGAGGACCCGGACCGCGTAGCCGGCGAGGTAGACCAGGGCCATCACCGTCAGCGGGGTCTCCATCCGGCTGTCCCAGCGCTCCTGGGCGGGCGGTACCGGCGGCCTGTCTCTCATCGGTTCAGCATGGCCCCTGGGCGGATCCCTCGCCCCGGCGACACGATCCGAACGGGCGAAGCAATATGCTGCACAGCATGACGACTGAGCCGGAGCAGCAGATCGGAGTGGGGACGCAGGACGCGTTCCAGCGCCTGTGGACGCCCCACCGGATGGCCTACATCCAGGGGGAGAACAAGCCGAGCGGGCCGGGCGCCGAGGACGGCTGTCCCTTCTGTTCGATCCCCGCGAAGTCGGACGAGGACGGTCTGGTGATCGCGCGCGGCGAGAGCGTGTACGCGGTCCTCAACCTCTACCCGTACAACGGCGGCCACCTGATGGTCGTCCCGTACCGGCACGTCGCCGACTACACCGACCTCGACGCGGCGGAGACCGTAGAGCTCGCCGCGTTCACCAAGCGGGCCATGGCCGCGCTGCGCGCCGCGTCCGGCGCGCACGGCTTCAACATCGGCATGAACCAGGGCGCGGTCGCGGGCGCCGGCATCGCCGCCCATCTGCACCAGCACGTGGTGCCCCGCTGGGGCGGCGACACCAACTTCATGCCGGTCGTCGGGCACACCAAGGTGCTGCCGCAGCTCCTCGCCGACACCCGGAGGATGCTGGCCGACGCCTGGCCGACGGCCGGCTGAGCCCGCACACCCGCCCCCAGGGGGCCGTCCGGCCGGACGGCCCCCTCACGCGTCGTAGAGGTCGGCCTTCCGCGGGCCGGGGTCCTGGATGCCGCCGCCGAGCATCAGGGAGCGGCTGGTGAAGCGCTCCGTGTCGACGCCGTGCTCGTCGAGGACCTTGATGGTCGCGGCGTGGACCGCGCGCAGCACGGGGGTCGCGGTGCGGATGGCGTCGTCGGCCATGAAGCGGTTCTTCCACGGCGGGCCCGCCCAGGAGTGCCGCAGGCCGAAGGGCTCGGGCAGCACCAGCTTGCCGCCGAGGAAGTCCAGGACCGGCGGGAACCAGGTCAGCGGGGCGCGGACGGCCTGCCGGACCACCTCGTCGGTGTCGGTCAGCGGCAGCTTGATCTCCCGGGTCTCCCAGAACCTGACGGTCTTGGAGACCTCCTTCGACTTCCCCTTGGGCTTGCTCATGAAGAGGCCGTGGACGGGGCCGAGGGCGTGGCCGGTGACCTCGACGCGCAGGGTGTGGTGCAGCGAGGTGACCGTGACCATCATGGTGAGGACCAGCTGCCCGTCCCAGAGGGTGAACTGCACGCCCAGGTAGTGGCGGTTGCCGCTGCCGAACTGCTGGTCGTTGCAGATGCGCTGTATCTCGTGCGGCTTCACCTGGAAGGCGACGATGTTCTCGCCCTCGGGGCGGCCGACCTCGTCGGCGCCCTCGCCGACCGGCGAGACGATCCAGTGCTTGACCGTCGGCTTGGGGAAGCCGGTCTTGAGCGAGCCGCGCTCCAGCAGCGTCAGCTGGGTGTGGATCTGGCGGACCACGTCCCAGGCGCGGAAGTCGTGGATCTCCTTGCCGTTCTTCGGGACCAGCTCCTCGGCGAGGGTCCAGCTGCCCCAGCGGGTGCCCATGCCCAGTATCCCCTTGGGGCCCGCGTAGAAGACGACGTTGGACTGCTGCTCGGCGGCGAGCTTCTCCAGGTTCTGCCGGAGGTCCTCGGCGGTCTTCTCGCCCGGGTCCTGGGGCACCGCCTCGGGGATCTTGGCGCCGATGCCGCCGCCGCTGAGCAGCGCGGTCCAGCGCTCGCGCAGGTCCACCGCGGTGTTCTCGCAGATCCGGCGGGCCAGGTACCAGCCGGCCACGGGGGCCACGATCATCGCGCGCAGGTAGTTGGGGAGCACGCCGTCGAAGGGCAGCTTGAGGAGCACCAGGACGGCGAAGATCCCGGCGGCCCAGAGCAGGGCCGTGCCGAGGGCGCTGGTGCGGCGGTTGTCGGAACCGGCGGCGATCCGGCGGAGCTGGATGACACCAAGCCAGAGCAGCAGCCCCGGCAGGAACAGCACCCCGCACACCAGGGTGACCAGCGTCAGCTTCACGTCGCGCCGCCTGCGGATGCCGGTGGCGGCGAGGCAGTGCTCGACCACGGGCTGCGGGTCGGCTCCGAAGGACTGGATGAGCGGCTTGCGGGCGCCGCCCAGCATCCGCACCTGCACGGCACGGGAGAACGCCTCGCCGAGGTCGGGGCGGAAGAGCTTGTGCCACTTGCCCTCCTTGACGGCGGACTTGTGCCACTCGCTGTTCGCGTCCAGGATCGCCCCGACCGGGCTGTCGCGGTACGCGGCGGAGGCGAGGGCGTGGGTCGCCGCCGTCTGCGCGTCCGAGCCCTGCAGGGGAATCTGCGCCCCGATGCCGAAACTGCCGATCGTCACTGCCGCCCCCATCACCACGGGTCCCTGTGCGGGCTGTTCCCAACTGCCGCGCCCCGCACACCTTCTGAGCTGGGCACCACAGCGTAACCGGGCGGCGACTCCTGCGTCACCGGACCGGACGAAGGCGACCGAATGCCGTCCGCCCGGAGGGAGTTGGGCGGGCGGCGTCCGGCCGGGGCGGGAGGGTGCGGGGCCGTGCGGGGCCGGACGGGGCGTCAGGCGCTATTCCTTTTCCGCCTGTTCGCGCAGCTTGTCCGCCAGCTGCGGGGGCATCGCCTCGTGCCGCGCGTACGCCCGGTCGAAGTTGCCCGTGCCGTGCGAGACCGCGCGCAGCTCCACCGCGTACCGCCCGATCTCGATCTCCGGCACCTCCGCCCGCACCAGCGTCCGCCCGGCGCCCGCCGGCTCGGTGCCGACCACCCGGCCGCGCCGCCCGGACAGATCGCCCATCACCGGGCCCACGTACTCGTCCGGCACCAGCACCGACACCTCCGCGACCGGCTCCAGGAGACGGATCGGCACCTCGCGGGCCGCCTCCCGCAGGGCCAGCGCGCCCGCCGTCTGGAACGCCGCGTCCGAGGAGTCCACCGCGTGCGCCTTGCCGTCGCGCAGGGTGACCCGGACGTCCACCAGCGGATATCCCAGCGCGACCCCGCGGGCCGCCTGCGCCCGGACCCCCTTCTCCACGGAGGCGACGAACTGGCGCGGCACCGCGCCGCCGACCACCTTGTCGACGAACTCGATCCCGCTGCCCGGCGGCAGCGGCTCCACGTCGAGCTCGCAGACCGCGTACTGGCCGTGCCCGCCGGACTGCTTCACGTGCCGCCCGCGCCCGGTGGCCGCCCCGCCGAAGGTCTCCCGCAGCGCCACCCGGTGCGGAACGGTGTCCACCCGCACGCCGTAGCGGCCCCGAAGCCGCTCCAGCGCCACGTCCGCGTGCGCCTCGCCCAGACACCACAGCACCAGCTGCCCGGTGTCCCGGTTCTGTTCGAGCCGCATCGTCGGGTCCTCGGCCACCAGCCGCGCGAGCCCCTGCGACAGCTTGTCCTCGTCCGCCTTGCCGTGCGCCTCGATCGCCAGCGGCAGCAGCGGCTCCGGCATCGCCCACGGCTCCATCAGCAGCGGCAGGTCCTTCGCGGACAGCGTGTCCCCGGTCTCCGCGCGCGCCAGCCGGCCCACACAGGCCAGATCGCCCGCGACGCACCGGGCCACGGGCCGCTGCTGCCTGCCGAAGGGCGAGGTCAGCGCGCCGACCCGCTCGTCGAGATCGTGGTCCTCGTGGCCCCGGTCGGCGAGCCCGTGCCCCGACACGTGCACGGTCTCGTCCGGGCGCAGGGTGCCGGAGAAGACCCGGACCAGCGAGAGCCGCCCCACGTACGGGTCCGAGGAGGTCTTCACCACCTCGGCGACCAGCGGCCCGTCCGGGTCGCAGGACAGGGCCGGACCCGGCGCGCCCTCCGGGGTGGTGACCAGCGGCGCCGGGCGCTCCAGCGGGGTGGGGAAGCCGCCCGTGACCAGGTCGAGCAGCTCCACCGTGCCGAGCCCCTGCCGGCCGCCGTCCGCCGCCGGGGCGGCCGTCAGCACCGGGTGGAAGGTGCCCCGCGCGACCGCCTTCTCCAGGTCGTCCACGAGGGTCTTCAGCGCGATCTCCTCGCCGCCGAGATAGCGGTCCATCAGGGTCTCGTCCTCGCTCTCGGCGATGATCCCCTCGATCAACCGGTCGCGGGCCGCGGCGAGCGCCGGGCGCTGCGCCTCGTCGGGCGGGTCCTCGCGGCGCTCGCCCGTCGCGTAGTCGAAGATCCGCTCCGTGAGCAGCCCCACCAGGCCGGTGACCGGGGCGTGCCCGTCGGCGCCCTCCGGGCCCCGCACCGGCAGGTAGAGCGGGAGGACGGCGTCGGGGTCGTCGCCGCCGAACAGCTCCGCGCAGACCTCCGTGAGCCGCCCGAAGTCGGTGCGGGCGGTGTCCAGGTGGGTCACCACGATCGCCCGGGGCATCCCGACGGCCGCGCACTCCTCCCAGACCGCGCGGGTCGACCCGGCGACGGCGTCGGCCTCCTGGGCCGCCGAGACGACGAAGAGGGCCGCGTCCGCCGCGCGCAGACCGGCCCTCAGCTCCCCGACGAAGTCGGCGTACCCGGGGGTGTCGAGGAGGTTGATCTTGCACCCGGCCCATTCGACGGGGACGAGCGAGAGCTGTACGGAGCGCTGCCGGCGCTGTTCGATCTCGTCGTGGTCCGAGACCGTCCCGCCGTCCTCGACGCGCCCGGCCCGGCCGACCGCTCCGGCGGTCTGGGCCAGGGCCTCGACGAGGGTCGTCTTGCCCGATCCGCTGTGGCCGACCAGCACCACGTTCCGTACGGCCGAGGGCCGGTCGGCCGTCGGGGCCCTTCCGGCGGCCCCGGGGTGCGCGTTCGCCTTGTCGCCCATGATGTCTTCCTCCCGGTCGTGAGAGGGGTGCCCGTGGTCGTCCTTCGAGCTTTGCACCGACGTCACGGTGCGTCCATACGTCGTACGGGCGCGGGCCCGCGCCCGCGCCGGGCGGGGGCGGCGACGGTGGGCGGCGGGAGGTGGGCCGACCGTGCGGAATCCGCCGCGCGGACGCCGTGGGGCGGGTGCCGACGCTCCCGCGGGGGCGCGCGTGGCTACGATGGGTGAGCCGGTGGTCGTAGGGGCCGCGCGGCCCACCGAACCTCGGGAAGGCCATGCTGAACAAGTACGCGCGTGCCTTTTTTACGCGTGTCCTCACACCGTTCGCCGCGTTTCTGCTCCGCCGGGGCGTCAGTCCCGACGCCGTGACGCTCATCGGTACCGCCGGGGTGGTGGCCGGCGCGCTGGTCTTCTTCCCGCGCGGGGAGTTCTTCTGGGGCACGATCGTCATCACGCTGTTCGTCTTCTCGGACCTCGTCGACGGCAACATGGCCCGCCAGGCCGGCATCTCCAGCCGCTGGGGCGCCTTCCTCGACTCCACGCTCGACCGGGTCGCCGACGGCGCGATCTTCGGCGGCTTCGCGCTCTACTACGCGGGCTGGGGCGACGACAACGTCCTGTGCGCCGTCGCGATCTTCTGCCTGGCGAGCGGCCAGGTCGTCTCGTACACCAAGGCGCGCGGAGAATCGATCGGCCTGCCGGTCGCCGTGAACGGTCTGATCGAGCGCGCCGAGCGCCTGGTGATCTCGCTGGTCGCCGCCGGACTCGCCGGACTGCACGCCTTCGGGGTGCCCGGCGTGCAGGTCCTGCTGCCCATCGCGCTGTGGGTCGTGGCCGTCGGCTCGGCGGTCACCCTCGGCCAGCGGGTCGTGACGGTCCGCCGGGAGTCCGCCGAGGCGGACGCCGCCGCGCGCGGGAGCGAGGCGGCCGGATGAGCGGGGACGCCGCGGGGAAGAGCGGGACGGCTGGGACCGGTGCGTCCGGTGCGTCCGGCGCGTCCGGTGCCGCAGGGAAGAGCGGGCTCAAGGACCGCGTCTCCGACGGGCTCTACGGGCTCGGCTGGGCCACCGTGAAGAAGCTGCCCGAGCCGGTCGCCAAGGCCCTCGGGCGCAAGATCGCCGACATCGCCTGGAAGCGGCGCGGCAAGAGCGTCCTGCGCCTGGAGTCCAACCTCGCGCGGGTCGTGCCCGACGCCTCCCCGGAGCGCCTGCGGGAGCTCTCCCAGGCCGGGATGCGCTCGTACATGCGCTACTGGATGGAGTCCTTCCGGCTCCCCGCCTGGAGCAGGGAGCGGGCCGCCGCCAGCTTCGACCCCAAGGACGTCCACCACCTCAAGGACGCCCTCGCCTCCGAGCACGGCGTCATCGTCGCCCTGCCGCACATGGGCAACTGGGACCTCGCCGGGGTCTGGGTCACCCGCGCCCTCGGCGTGCCCTTCACCACCGTCGCCGAGCGGCTCAAGCCCGAGTCGCTCTTCGACCGGTTCGTCGCCTACCGCGAGTCCCTCGGCATGGAGGTGCTGCCGCACACCGGCGGCTCCGCCTTCGGGACCCTGGCCCGGCGGCTGCGGGCCGGCGGGCTCGTCTGCCTCGTCGCCGACCGCGACCTGTCGGCGTCCGGCGTCGAGGTCTCCTTCTTCGGCGAGCCCGTCCGGATGCCCGCCGGGCCCGCGATCCTCGCCCAGCAGACGGGGGCGCTGCTGCTGCCCGTGACCCTCTGGTACGACGACACCGACGTCATGCGCGGACAGATCCACGCACCCGTCGACGTGCCCGAGTCAGGCACCCGGGCCGAGAAGACGTCCTCCATGACACAGGCCCTCGCGGACGTCTTCGCCGGGGCGATCGCGGACCACCCGGAGGACTGGCACATGCTGCAGCGGCTGTGGCTCGCCGACCTGGAGGAGCGACGGGAGGACGGGACGGCGTGAAGATCGGCATCGTCTGCCCGTACTCCTGGGACGTGCCGGGCGGCGTCCAGTTCCACATCCGCGACCTCGCCGAGCACCTCATCCGGCTCGGCCACGAGGTCTCCGTGCTCGCGCCCGCCGACGACGAGACGCCGCTGCCGCCGTACGTCGTCTCCGCGGGGCGCGCGGTGCCCGTGCCGTACAACGGCTCCGTCGCCCGGCTCAACTTCGGCTTCCTGTCGGCGGCCCGGGTGCGGCGGTGGCTGCACGACGGGACCTTCGACGTCGTGCACATCCACGAGCCCACCTCGCCCTCGCTCGGGCTGCTCACCTGCTGGGCGGCGCAGGGGCCGATCGTGGCCACCTTCCACACCTCGAACCCGCGCTCGCGCGCGATGATCGCCGCGTACCCGATCCTCCAGCCGGCGCTGGAGAAGATCAGCGCGCGGATCGCCGTGAGCGAGTACGCGCGCCGCACGCTCGTCGAGCACCTCGGCGGCGACGCCGTCGTCATCCCCAACGGCGTCGACGTCGACTTCTTCGCCCGCGCGGAGCCCAAGAAGGAGTGGCAGGGCGGCACGCTCGGGTTCATCGGGCGCATCGACGAGCCGCGCAAGGGGCTGCCGGTGCTGATGCGGGCCCTGCCGAAGATCCTCGCGGCGCGGCCCGGGACGCGGCTCCTCGTCGCCGGGCGCGGCGACGAGGAGGAGGCCGTGGCCTCGCTGCCGCGCGAGATGCGCTCGCGGGTCGAGTTCCTCGGCATGGTCAGCGACGAGGACAAGGCGCGGCTGCTGCGCAGCGTCGACGTGTACGTGGCGCCCAACACCGGCGGCGAGAGCTTCGGCATCATCCTCGTCGAGGCGCTGTCGGCGGGCGCGCCCGTGCTCGCCGCCGACCTCGACGCGTTCGCGCAGGTCCTCGACCAGGGCGGGGCGGGGCAGCTCTTCGCCAACGAGGACGCGGACGACCTCGCGGAGCAGGCGATCCGGCTGCTGGGCGACGAGGCGCGGCGCGAGGAGCTGCGGGAGCGCGGGTCCGCGCATGTGCGGCGGTTCGACTGGTCGACGGTCGGGGCGGACATCCTGGCCGTGTACGAGACGGTGACGGACGGGGCGGCTTCGGTGGCCGCGGACGAGCGGGCCGGTGGGGGGTTGCGGGCTCGGTTGGGGCTGTAGGCGGGGCCTTCCGTTGTGCCTCCGCCGTCCTCCGTCCTCCGTCGGTCGGCTGTGTGACCGCCGTTGTGCCGCGGCCCCCGGTACCTCCGCGTGGGGGGTGTCCGGACTGCGACCTCCGCTTCGCTTCGCTCGCTGCGGGCGCCGCCACGTCCGGACACCCCCCCACGCTCCGGCACCGGGGGCCTTCCCGCCGTTGTCGGCCGTCCGTGCGTCGTGGGAGCGTGGGGCGATGATCTCTGTGGAGACCGTTGATCTCGGATACTTCGTTCGGCCCGCCTCGGAGTGGGGTGGTGATCGGGATCGGGTGGAGCCCTCGCTGGCCTATCTGGTGCGATATCCCGGTGGGTCCTTGCTCTTCGACAGTGGGATGGGGGAAGGGTCCGTCGAGACCGATGCCCACTATCGGCCGGTGCGGCGGGGCTTGGACGTCGAGGTGGATCTGGTCGTCAACTGCCATCTGCACTTCGACCACATCGGCGGCAACCAGGCCCTCGGGCGGCCCGTGCTCGTGCAGCGGGGGGAGCTCGCCACGGCCCGGGGCGGCGGGTACACGATCGACTCGCTGCTCGACGGCGTGCGGTACGTGGAGGTCGACGGCGAGTACGAGGTCGCCGACGGGGTGGTGCTGGTGCCGACGCCCGGGCATGTCGACGGGCACCAGTCGCTGGTGCTCGACCACGGGGACCGGGTGACGGTGCTCGCGGGTCAGGCGTACGACGTCGCGGCGGAGTTCGGGCGGCCCTGGCGGCCCTGGCTCGGGCGGCTCGGGGAGCTCGGGGCGGGGCGGCCCGCGCGTGTCCTGTTCGCCCATGACCGGGAGGTTTGGGAAGGGGTGCTGCCGCCGCCCCGGTAGCCTGTGCGTCCGTGACCGAAACCCTGATCTGGACCGTCGCCGCGCTGATTTTGATCGGTGTCTATCTGAGTTGGACCGCCGGGCGGCTCGACCGGCTGCACACCCGTATCGACGCGGCCCGGGCCGCGCTCGACGCGCAGTTGCTGCGGCGGGCCTCGGTCGCTCAGGAACTGGCCACCTCGGGCGTGCTCGACCCGGCGGCCTCGATCGTGCTGTACGAGGCGGCGCACGCGGCCCGGCAGTCGGAGGAGGACCACCGGGAGGTCGCCGAGAGCGAGCTCAGCCAGGCGCTGCGGGCCGTGTTCGGGGAGGCCGAGCAGGTCGAGGTGGTGCGGTCGGCGCCCGGTGGCGAGGAGGCCGCCGGGGAGCTGGCCGCGGCCGTGCGCCGGGTGCCGATGGCGCGCCGCTTCCACAACGACGCCGTGCGGGCCGCGCGGGCGCTGCGCCGCCACCGCAAGGTGCGCTGGTTCCGGCTGGCAGGACACGCCCCGTTCCCCCTGGCCTTCGAAATGGATGACGAGCCGCCCGTGGCGCTTGCGGATCGTCCCGCCTGAGCGCTTGGCACCTTCGTTACCTGCGAAAACGATCCACCGGGTGCACATTGGCCCTTGCTGTGGCCCCTAGCTGGCCGGTTTCCTCGTCTCGTCAACAACCCCCCGTTGTCACCGAGTGAGGTACCCATGTCCAGCACCCCGCAGTCCGCCGACGCGATCGGCACCTCCCGCGTCAAGCGCGGCATGGCCGAGCAGCTCAAGGGCGGCGTGATCATGGACGTGGTCAACGCCGAGCAGGCGAAGATCGCCGAGGACGCCGGCGCCGTGGCCGTCATGGCCCTGGAGCGGGTCCCCGCCGACATTCGCAAGGACGGCGGCGTCGCGCGGATGTCCGACCCGAACATGATCGAGGAGATCATCGGCGCGGTCTCCATCCCGGTCATGGCCAAGTCCCGCATCGGCCACTTCGTCGAGGCCCAGGTCCTCCAGTCGCTGGGTGTCGACTACATCGACGAGTCCGAGGTCCTCACCCCGGCCGACGAGGTCAACCACTCCGACAAGTGGGCCTTCACCACGCCGTTCGTCTGTGGCGCCACCAACCTGGGCGAGGCCCTGCGCCGCATCGCCGAGGGCGCGGCCATGATCCGCTCCAAGGGCGAGGCCGGCACCGGCAACGTCGTCGAGGCCGTCCGCCACCTGCGCCAGATCAAGAACGAGATCGCCAAGCTGCGCGGCTTCGACAACAACGAGCTGTTCGCCGCCGCCAAGGAGCTGCGCGCCCCGTACGAGCTCGTCAAGGAGGTCGCGGAGCTCGGCAAGCTGCCCGTCGTGCTGTTCTCCGCCGGCGGCGTGGCCACCCCGGCCGACGCCGCGCTGATGCGCCAGCTCGGCGCCGAGGGCGTCTTCGTCGGCTCCGGCATCTTCAAGTCGGGCGACCCGGCCAAGCGCGCCGCCGCCATCGTGAAGGCCACCACCTTCTACGACGACCCGAAGGTCATCGCGGACGCCTCCCGCAACCTGGGCGAGGCCATGGTCGGCATCAACTGCGACACCCTGCCCGAGGCCGAGCGCTACGCGAACCGGGGCTGGTAAGCACCCATGAGCACTCCCGTGATCGGTGTCCTGGCGCTCCAGGGCGACGTACGGGAGCACCTGATCGCCCTGGCCGCGGCGGACGCCGTGGCCAGGCCCGTCAGGCGCCCCGAGGAGCTCGCCGAGGTCGACGGTCTCGTCATCCCCGGCGGGGAGTCCACCACCATCTCCAAGCTGGCCGCGCTGTTCGGCCTCATGGAGCCGCTGCGCGAGCGGATCGCGGGCGGCATGCCCGTGTACGGCACCTGCGCCGGTCTGATCATGCTCGCCGACAAGATCCTCGACCCGCGCTCGGGCCAGGAGACCTTCGGCGGCATCGACATGATCGTGCGCCGCAACGCCTTCGGGCGGCAGAACGAGTCCTTCGAGGCCGGGGTGAGCGTCACGGGGATCGACACCCCCGTCGAGGGCGTCTTCATCCGAGCCCCGTGGGTCGAGTCGGTCGGCGCGGAGGCCGAGGTGCTCGCCGAGCACGACGGCCACATCGTCGCCGTCCGGCAGGGACGGGCCCTCGCGACCTCGTTCCACCCCGAGCTGACCGGTGACCACCGGATCCACGAGCTGTTCGTGGCGATGGTGCGCGCCGAGCGGTGACACGATCCTTGTAGGATCTCTGGGGTTCGTTCAGTAATGGGTTACGCGAAGGAGACAGGCAGATGTCCGGCCACTCTAAATGGGCTACGACGAAGCACAAGAAGGCCGTGATCGATGCCAAGCGCGGCAAGCTCTTCGCGAAGCTGATCAAGAACATCGAGGTCGCGGGCCGCACCGGTGGTGCCGACCCCGAGGGCAACCCGACGCTCTACGACGCCATCCAGAAGGCCAAGAAGGCGTCCGTCCCGAACAAGAACATCGACTCGGCGATCAAGCGTGCCGCGGGTCTTGAGGCGGGCGGCGCCGACTACGAGACGATCATGTACGAGGGCTACGGCCCGAACGGCGTCGCGGTGCTCATCGAGTGCCTCACCGACAACCGCAACCGCGCGGCCTCCGACGTGCGCGTCGCCATGACCCGCAACGGCGGTTCGATGGCCGACCCGGGCTCCGTCTCGTACCTCTTCAATCGCAAGGGCGTCGTCGTGCTCCCCAAGGGCGAGCTGACCGAGGACGACGTCCTCGACGCCGTCCTCGACGCGGGCGCCGAAGAGGTCAACGACCTCGGCGAGTCCTTCGAGGTCATCAGCGAGTCCACCGACCTGGTCGCGGTCCGCACCGCGCTCCAGGCGGCCGGCATCGACTACGACTCGGCCGAGTCCAGCTTCGTCCCGACCATGCAGGTCGAGCTCGACGAGGACGGCGCGCGCAAGATGTTCAAGCTGATCGACGCGCTGGAGGACAGCGACGACGTGCAGAACGTCTTCGCCAACTTCGACGTCAGCGACGAGGTCATGGAGAAGGTCGACGCCTGAGCGCGACCCATCCCGGCAGCGGGCCGACGGGGGACACACCCCCGTCGGCCCGCTGCGTTGTCGGCGGCAGCCGATAGCCTGCACAAACAGGTGAGCGAAAAGGGAGGGCACGGTGCGCGTTCTGGGGGTGGATCCCGGACTGACCCGCTGCGGCGTCGGGGTGGTCGAAGGGGTCGCCGGACGGCCGCTGACCATGCTCGGGGTCGGCGTGGTGCGGACCCCCGCAGACGCGGACATCGGCCTCCGGCTGGTCGGCATCGAGCGCGGCATCGAGGAGTGGATCGAGCGCTTCCAGCCCGAACTCGTGGCCGTGGAGCGGGTGTTCAGCCAGCACAACGTGAGTACGGTGATGGGCACCGCCCAGGCCAGCGCCGTCGCCATGCTGTGCGCCGCCCGCCGAGGGCTGCCCGTCGCCCTGCACACGCCCAGCGAGGTCAAGGCCGCCGTCACCGGCAGCGGGCGGGCCGACAAGGCCCAGGTCGGCGCCATGGTCACCCGGCTGCTGCGGCTCTCCGCCCCGCCCAAGCCGGCCGACGCCGCCGACGCCCTCGCCCTCGCCATCTGCCACATCTGGCGCGCCCCCGCCCAGAACCGCCTCCAGCAGGCCGTCGCCCTGCACGCCTCGAAAGGCCGTACCCGATGATCGCCTTCGTCAGCGGCCCGGTCGCCGCCCTCGCCCCCACGACCGCCGTCGTCGAGGTCGGCGGCGTCGGCATGGCCGTCCAGTGCACCCCCGACACCATCGCCGGGCTGCGCGTCGGCGAGCACGCGCGGCTGGCCACCTCCCTGGTCGTCCGCGAGGACTCGCTGACCCTGTACGGCTTCGCCGACGACGACGAGCGGCAGGTCTTCGAGCTGCTCCAGACCGCCAGCGGGGTCGGACCCCGGCTCGCCCAGGCCATGCTCGGGGTGCACCGCCCCGACGCGCTGCGGCTCGCCTTCTCCACCGGCGACGAGAAGGCCCTGACCGCCGTGCCCGGCATCGGCAAGAAGGGCGCCCAGAAACTCCTCCTCGAACTGAAGGACAAGCTCGGCTCCCCGCTCGGCAACAGCGGCCTCGTCGGCCAGCAGCGCGCCGTCGCCGCCGGCCCCGCCCCCTGGACCGAGCAGCTCGCCGCCGCCCTCGTCGGCCTCGGCTACGCGAGCCGCGATGCCGAGGACGCCGTGGCCGCCGTCACCCCGCAGGCCGAGGCCGCGCTCGCCGAGACCGGCTCCGCGCCCGTCCCGCAGCTGCTGCGCGCCGCCCTGCAGACCCTCAACCGCGCCCGCTGACCTCCCCCGTACGAAGAGAAGGCCCCATCACCGTGAACTGGGACGACGAGACCGCGCCCGCCGCCGAGGAGCGCATCGTCGACGCCTCCGCCGAGGGCGACGACCAGGCCGTCGAGGCCGCGCTGCGGCCGAAGGACCTCAGCGAGTTCGTCGGCCAGGAGAAGGTCCGCCAGCAGCTCGACCTGGTCCTGCGGGCCGCCCGCCAGCGCGGTGCCACCGCCGACCACGTGCTGCTCTCCGGCGCCCCCGGCCTCGGCAAGACCACCCTGTCGATGATCATCGCGGCGGAGATGAACGCGCCGATCAGGATCACCAGCGGCCCCGCCATCCAGCACGCGGGCGACCTCGCGGCCATCCTGTCCTCGCTCCAGGAGGGCGAGATCCTCTTCCTCGACGAGATCCACCGGATGTCCCGGCCCGCCGAGGAGATGCTCTACATGGCGATGGAGGACTTCCGCGTCGATGTCATCGTCGGCAAGGGCCCCGGCGCCACCGCCATCCCCCTGGAGCTGCCGCCGTTCACCCTGGTCGGGGCCACCACCCGGGCCGGACTGCTGCCGCCGCCGCTGCGCGACCGCTTCGGCTTCACCGCCCACATGGAGTTCTACGAGCCGCACGAGCTGGAGCGCGTGGTGCACCGCTCCGCGGGCCTCCTCGACGTCGAGATCGACACCGCGGGCGCCGCCGAGATCGCCGGGCGCTCCCGCGGCACCCCCCGCATCGCCAACCGGCTGCTGCGTCGCGTACGGGACTACGCGCAGGTCAGGGCCGACGGCGTGATCACGCGGGAGATCGCCGCCGCCGCCCTCGGCGTGTACGAGGTGGACAGCCGGGGCCTCGACCGCCTCGACCGCGCGGTCCTGGGGGCCCTGCTGAAGCTCTTCGGCGGCGGCCCGGTCGGCCTGTCCACCCTCGCCGTGGCCGTGGGCGAGGAGCGCGAGACCGTCGAGGAGGTCGCCGAGCCCTTCCTCGTACGTGAGGGACTTCTCGCACGCACACCCCGTGGCCGGGTCGCCACTCCGGCCGCCTGGCAGCACCTCGGAATGGCTCCGCCGCAGGCCGCGGGCCCCGGCGCGGCAGGAAGCGGACAACAGGGGCTCTTCGGGGCGTGACGGCGCGGAGACTCGCCCGTACGGGAACCGGGGTGCGATGCTGGGCGTTGTTCCAACGATGCGGACTCGCCTAGACTCCGCCGGTGCCGCTCCTTATGGTCGGCGCACCCACCCCCGAATCAGGCCGCGCAGTCTTCGCGGCCTTGCGAAGGAAATTCCGTCCCGTGAATAACATCGGCATGCTCCTCCCGTTCATCGTGCTCATCGGGGCCATGTTCCTCATGACCCGCTCTGCCAAGAAGAAGCAGGCGCAGGCGGCGGAGATGCGCAACCAGATCCAGCCCGGCACCGGCGTCCGCACGATCGGGGGGATGTACGCCACCGTCAAGGAGGTCGGCGACGAGACCGCCCTCCTCGAGGTCGCTCCCGGCGTCCACGCGGTCTACGCGAAGAACTCCATCGGCGCCGTCCTGGACGACGCCGAGTACAACCGGATCGTCCACGGCGACGAGCCCGGTGAGGTCGTCCCCGACGACGCCTCCTCGCTGACCGAGGCCGCCGAGGAGCCGGCCGAGGACGTCAAGGCCGACCTCACCAAGAAGTCGGACGCCGCCGAGGCTGACAAGGACGGCAAGACCGACGGCGGGACCGAGGCGAAGTAGTTTCGCTGCCGCAGCCGCGCGTCAGCCCCGACCGGGCGCGCGCGGCTGCGGCGACGGTCTCACGTCTGCGGGGGCAGGTCCCCACCACACACTTCGTGGCCGCTTCGCGCCCAACATGCGCGGGGCGGTTTGGACAGGGAGAAACGACAGGTGGCAGCACCGAAGAAGGGCCGAAGGCCGGCGGGGGGACAGAGCCGGCCGGGCCGCGCCCTGGCACTCATTCTGATCGCCATGGTCGCACTCACCGGCGGCATGTTCTGGTCGGGGCACACCACCCCGCGCCTGGGCATCGACCTCGCCGGCGGTACGTCGATCACGCTCAAGGCGAAGGCGGAGCCCGGACAGGAGTCCGCCGTCAACGAGACCAACATGAACACCGCGGTCGGCATCATCGAGCGCCGTGTCAACGGTCTGGGTGTCTCGGAGGCGGAGGTCCAGACGCAGGGCCGCGAGAACATCATCGTCAACATCCCCAAGGGGACGAACGAGAAGCAGGCCCGCGAGCAGGTCGGCACCACCGCCCAGCTGTACTTCCGGCCGGTCCTGGCCGTCGCCGCCGCCGAGCAGCCGGCGCCGGACAAGAGCGCCACGGGTTCGCCCACGCCGACGCCCACGGCCTCCGGCGCCACCGCGGGCAAGGGCAAGACGGACACCAGCCCGACCGCGACCGCCACGTCGTCGCCGTCCACGCAGGGCCGCGCCGTCACCGAGGCGCTGAAGGCCCCGAGCCCGACGCCGACCGCCACGTCGTCCACGACGCCGAAGTCGACGGAGAGCCCGAAGGCCGACACCCCGGCCGACCCGGCGACCGCCGCCCTCCAGCAGAAGTTCGCCACGCTGAACTGCCTCGACCCGAAGCAGCGCACGGCCGCCGGTGACGGAGTCAAGCCGACCGACACCACCGTCGCCTGTGGCCAGAACGGCGCCGGGCAGTGGGAGAAGTACATCCTCGGCCCGGCCGAGGTGGACGGCAAGGACGTCGACGACGCCAAGGGCGTCTTCGACCAGCAGCGCGGCATGTGGATCGTCACCATGGACTTCACCAGCGGTGGCGCCAAGAAGTTCCAGAAGATCACCGGCAAGCTCTCGCAGCAGCAGGCGCCGCAGAACCAGTTCGCCATCGTCCTCGACGGCGAGGTCGTCTCGGCCCCGTCCGTCAACCAGACGCTGAGCGCCAGCGCCGAGATCTCCGGCAGCTTCAACCAGCAGTCCGCCCAGGACCTCGGCAACATCCTGTCCTACGGCGCCCTGCCCCTGACGTTCGACACGCAGAGCGTGGACACCGTCACCGCCGCCCTCGGCGGCGAGCAGCTCCAGGCGGGTCTGATCGCCGGCGCCATCGGCCTCGGCCTGGTCATCATCTACCTGGTCGTGTACTACCGCGGCCTGTCGATGATCGCCATCCTCAGCCTCGGCGTCTCGGCCCTGCTCACCTACGTGATCATGGCCCTGCTCGGCCCGGCCATCGGCTTCGCGCTGAACCTGCCGGCCGTCTGCGGCGCCATCGTGGCCATCGGCATCACAGCGGACTCGTTCATCGTCTACTTCGAACGCATCCGTGACGAGATCCGCGAGGGCCGCACCATGCGCCCGGCCGTCGAGCGCGCCTGGCCGCGCGCCCGCCGCACCATCCTGGTCTCCGACTTCGTGTCCTTCCTCGCCGCCGCGGTGCTCTTCGTCGTCACCGTCGGCAAGGTCCAGGGCTTCGCGTTCACGCTCGGTCTGACCACCCTGCTCGACGTCGTCGTGGTGTTCCTCTTCACCAAGCCGGTGATGACGCTCCTCGCGCGCACCAAGTTCTTCGGCAACGGGCACAAGCTGTCCGGTCTCGACCCGAAGAGCCTCGGCGTCCAGCCGCCGCTGCGGCGCACCCGCCGCCAGCCCGTTTCCGCCGCCGCAGGCCCTGCCGACACGAAGGAGGCGTGAGATGTCGAAGCTCGGAGATCTCGGCGCCCGGCTCCACCGAGGTGAGGTCGGCTACGACTTCATCGGCAACCGCAGGATCTGGTACGGCCTGTCGATCCTGATCACCATCACGGCGATCGTGGCCCTCGCGGTGCGCGGCCTCAACATGGGCATCGAGTTCCAGGGCGGCGCCGTCTTCACGACCCCGAAGACGGCCGTCTCGGTCACCCAGGCCCAGGAGTACGCGGAAGAGGCGTCCGGCCACGACGCGATCGTCCAGGAGCTCGGCAGCGGCGCGCTGCGCATCCAGGTCGGCGGTCTCGACACCGAGCAGTCCGACAAGGTGCGCTCGCAGCTCGCCAAGGAGCTGAACGTCCCCGAGGAGAAGATCGCGGCCGAGCTCGTCGGCCCGAGCTGGGGTGAGCAGATCGCCACGAAGGCATGGACCGGCCTCGGGGTGTTCATGATCCTGGTGGTGATCTACCTCGCCATCGCCTTCGAATGGAGAATGGCGGTCGCGGCGCTCATCGCGCTCATCCACGACCTCACCATCACCGTCGGCATCTACTCGCTGGTGGGCTTCGAGGTCACGGTCGGCACGGTCATCGGTCTGCTGACGATCCTCGGATACTCGCTCTACGACACCGTCGTCGTCTTCGACTCGTTGAAGGAACAGACGAAGGGCATCACCAAGCAGACCCGCTGGACCTACAGCGAGATCGCCAACCGGTCGATCAACGGCACCCTGGTCCGTTCGATCAACACCACGGTCGTCGCCCTGCTGCCCGTCGCCGGTCTGCTCTTCATCGGCGGCGGCGTCCTCGGCGCCGGCATGCTGAACGACATCTCGCTGTCGCTCTTCGTGGGTCTCGCCGCCGGCGCGTACTCCTCGATCTTCATCGCCACCCCGCTCGTCGCCGACCTCAAGGAGCGCGAGCCGGCGATGAAGGCCCTGAAGAGGCGCATCCTGGCCAAGCGGGCCGCCGCTGCCGCCAAGGGCGAGTCGCTCGACGAGGACAACGGCCTCGCCGAGGCCGCCGTCGTCGGCCAGGGCCGCCGCGGCCGCTCGGAGAACCACGGATGACCGCCGGCGCCCAGGACACCGTGCAGCTGCTCCTCAGCCGCATCCGTGACGTCCCCGACTATCCGAAGCCGGGCGTGCTGTTCAAGGACATCACCCCGCTGCTCGCGGACCCGGAGGCGTTCAGCGCGCTGACCGACGAGCTCGCCGCGCTGTGCGCGGCGCACGGCGCCACGAAGATCGTCGGCCTGGAGGCCCGCGGCTTCATCCTGGCCGCCCCGGTCGCCGTCCGCGCCGGTCTCGGCTTCATCCCGGTCCGCAAGGCCGGGAAGCTGCCCGGGGCCACCCTGCGCCAGGCGTACGAGCTGGAGTACGGCACCGCCGAGATCGAGGTGCACGCCGAGGACCTGGCCCCGGGCGACCGGGTCATGGTCATCGACGACGTCCTCGCCACCGGCGGCACCGCCGAGGCGTCCATCGAGCTCATCCGGCGCGCCGGGGCCGAGGTCGCCGGGGTCGCCGTCCTGATGGAGCTGAGCTTCCTGCCAGGCCGGGCCCGCCTGGAGCCGGCCCTGTCGGGCGCCCCGCTCACCGCGCTCATCACCGTCTGAGCGTCCCGCCGCACGGCACGGAGGCGGCCCGGGGAATTCCCCGGGCCGCCTCCGTCGTTTTCAGGACACCCACCACGAGCGGGATCCCCCGGCAGCGGGCCGGGCGTCCCATCCCACGGGCGCGTGAGCACCGCCGCTCCCAGGTCGATACGATGGCCTTTCCGGGCCTGACCGGGGGACCCGGAGAACGGCCCCGGACCCCGTCCGGGGGTACCCCCAGAGGAGCGCTCTTGCCAGACGAGGCCCAGCCACTCTCCGCCGCGCAGCCCGAGCAGCAGGCCGACCAGGCCGCGCCGGGCACCGCCGCGCACCAGAACAAGCCCGCGGAGATCCGGCCCGCGGCCCCGGCACCGGCCCCCGCTGTCCGGCCCACCCCGGCGGCCCCGAGCCGCTCGGGCGGCTCGTCCAGCCGCGTCCGCGCCCGTCTCGCCCGGCTGGGCGTCCAGCGCTCCTCCCCGTACAACCCGGTCCTCGAACCGCTGCTGCGGATCGTCCGCTCCAACGACCCGAAGATCGAAACGGCGACATTGCGCCAGATCGAGCGGGCCTACCAGGTCGCCGAGCGCTGGCACCGCGGCCAGAAGCGCAAGAGCGGCGACCCGTACATCACCCACCCGCTCGCCGTCACGACGATCCTCGCCGAGCTGGGCATGGACCCGGCGACGCTGATGGCCGGCCTGCTCCACGACACGGTCGAGGACACCGAGTACGGCCTGGACACCCTGCGCCGCGACTTCGGCGACCAGGTCGCCCTGCTCGTCGACGGCGTCACCAAGCTGGACAAGGTCAAGTTCGGCGAGGCGGCCCAGGCCGAGACCGTCCGCAAGATGGTCGTCGCCATGGCCAAGGACCCCCGGGTCCTGGTCATCAAGCTCGCCGACCGCCTGCACAACATGCGCACGATGCGCTACCTCAAGCGGGAGAAGCAGGAGAAGAAGGCCCGCGAGACCCTGGAGATCTACGCCCCGCTGGCGCACCGGCTGGGCATGAACACCATCAAGTGGGAGCTGGAGGACCTCGCCTTCGCGATCCTCTACCCCAAGATGTACGACGAGATCGTCCGGCTCGTCGCCGAGCGCGCCCCCAAGCGGGACGAGTACCTGGCCATAGTGACCGACGAGGTCCAGGCCGACCTGCGCGCCGCCCGCATCAAGGCCACCGTCACCGGCCGGCCCAAGCACTACTACAGCGTCTACCAGAAGATGATCGTCCGCGGCCGTGACTTCGCGGAGATCTACGACCTGGTCGGCATCCGCGTCCTCGTGGACACCGTCCGCGACTGCTACGCGGCCCTCGGCACCGTCCACGCGCGATGGAACCCGGTCCCCGGCCGGTTCAAGGACTACATCGCGATGCCGAAGTTCAACATGTACCAGTCGCTGCACACGACGGTCATCGGACCCAACGGCAAGCCCGTCGAGCTCCAGATCCGCACCTTCGACATGCACCGGCGCGCCGAGTACGGCATCGCCGCGCACTGGAAGTACAAGCAGGAGGCCGTCGCCGGCGCCTCCAAGGTCCGCGCCGACGTGCCGAAGAAGGCCGGCAAGGACGACCACCTCAACGACATGGCCTGGCTGCGCCAGCTCCTCGACTGGCAGAAGGAGACCGAGGACCCCTCGGAGTTCCTGGAGTCGCTGCGCTTCGACCTGTCGCGCAACGAGGTCTTCGTCTTCACCCCCAAGGGCGACGTCATCGCGCTGCCCGCGGGCGCCACCCCGGTCGACTTCTCGTACGCGGTCCACACCGAGGTCGGGCACCGCACGATAGGGGCCCGGGTCAACGGGCGGCTGGTGCCGCTGGAGTCCACCCTGGACAACGGCGACCTGGTCGAGGTCTTCACCTCCAAGGCGGCGGGCGCCGGCCCGTCCCGGGACTGGCTCGGCTTCGTCAAGTCCCCACGCGCCCGGAACAAGATCCGCGCCTGGTTCTCCAAGGAGCGCCGCGACGAGGCCATCGAGCAGGGCAAGGACGCCATCGCGCGGGCCATGCGCAAGCAGAACCTGCCGATCCAGCGGATCCTCACCGGCGACTCCCTCGTCACCCTCGCCCACGAGCTGCGCTACAGCGACATCTCCTCGCTGTACGCGGCGATCGGCGAGGGCCACGTCACGGCCCAGTCGATCGTGCAGAAGCTCGTCCAGGCGCTCGGCGGCGAGGAGGCGGCCACCGAGGACATCGAGGAGGCGGCGCCCCCGGCCCGCGGGCGCTCCAAGCGCCGCTCGAACGCGGACCCCGGTGTCGTCGTCAAGGGCGTCGACGACGTCTGGGTGAAGCTGGCCCGGTGCTGTACGCCGGTCCCGGGCGACCCGATCATCGGCTTCGTCACCCGCGGCAGCGGCGTCTCCGTGCACCGCAGCGACTGCGTCAACGTCGACTCGCTGTCCCGGGAGCCCGAGCGGATCCTGGAGGTCGAGTGGGCGCCCACCCAGTCCTCGGTCTTCCTCGTCGCCATCCAGGTCGAGGCCCTGGACCGCTCCCGGCTGCTCTCGGACGTCACGCGCGTCCTGTCGGACCAGCACGTCAACATCCTGTCGGCGGCCGTGCAGACCTCCCGCGACCGGGTGGCCACCTCGCGCTTCACCTTCGAGATGGGCGACCCCAAGCACCTCGGACACGTCCTGAAGGCCGTACGCGGCGTCGAGGGCGTCTACGACGTGTACCGGGTCACCAGCGCCCGGCGCCCCTGAGCGGGGCTCCCGTACGCACGAGGAAGGGCCCCCGGCACCAGCCGGGGGCCCTTCCTCGTACCGCGTCACACGGGTGTCAGCCGCCGAACTCCTGCAGGCCCTTCAGGGCCTGGTCGAGCAGGGCCTGGCGGCCCTCCAGCTCGCGGGCGAGCTTGTCGGCCTTGGCGTCGTTGCCGGCGGCGCGGGCCGTGTCGATCTGCTTCTGCAGCTTGTCGACGGCGTCCTGGAGCTGGCCGGTCAGACCCGCGGCGCGGGCCCGCGCCTCCGGGTTGGTGCGGCGCCACTCGGCCTCCTCGGCCTCCTGGATCGCCCGCTCCACCGTGTGCATCCGGCCCTCGACCTTCGGGCGGGCGTCGCGCGGGACGTGGCCGATGGCCTCCCAGCGCTCGTTGAGGGAGCGGAAGGCCGCGCGGGCCGCCTTCAGGTCCGTCACCGGCACCAGACGCTCGGCCTCGGCCGCGAGCTCCTCCTTGAGCTTGAGGTTCTCGGTCTGCTCCGCGTCCCGCTCGGCGAAGACCCCGCCGCGGGCGGCGAAGAAGACGTCCTGGGCGCCGCGGAAGCGGTTCCACAGCTCGTCCTCGTGCTCGCGCTGGGCGCGGCCCGCCGCCTTCCAGTCCGCCATGAGCTCGCGGTAGCGGGCGGCGGTGGTGCCCCAGTCGGTCGAGTTCGACAGCGACTCGGCCTCGGCGACCAGCTTCTCCTTGGCCTTGCGGGCGTCCTCGCGCTGCGCGTCGAGCGCCGCGAAGTGGGCCTTGCGGCGCTTGGAGAAGGCCGAGCGGGCGTGCGAGAAGCGGTGCCACAGCTCGTCGTCCGACTTGCGGTCGAGGCGCGGCAGGCCCTTCCAGGTGTCCACGAGCGCCCGCAGCCGCTCGCCGGCGGCCCGCCACTGCTCGCTCTGCGCCAGCTCCTCGGCCTCGGCGACCAGCGCCTCCTTGGCGGAGCGGGCCTCGTCGGCCTGCTTCGCCTTCTGGACCTTGCGCTCCTCGCGGCGGGACTCGACCGACTCGGTCAGCTTGTCGAGCCGGGCCGACAGCGCGGCCAGGTCGCCCACCGCGTGGTGCTCCCGGACCTGCTCGCGGATGTGCTCGATCGCCGTCTGGGCGTCCTTCGCGGAGAGGTCGGTGGTCCTCACGCGCTTCTCGAGGAGGCCGATCTCGACCACCAGGCCCTCGTACTTGCGCTCGAAGTAGGCCAGGGCCTCCTCAGGGGTGCCGGCCTGCCACGATCCGACGACCTGCTCGCCCTCGGCCGTACGCACGTACACGGTGCCCGTCTCGTCGACGCGGCCCCACGGGTCGCTGCTCACAGCGCCTCCTCACCATGATGCCGTCACGGGGGCCCCGCCCCCTGGCATCGTCCACGGATTCCCGGCGGGTCTTGGCCCGCCCTCCACAGCCCGGCCGACGGCCGGCGCTGCACAACGCCAATCTAGGCGAACGGCGGCCCGGCTGTCCGCACTCAGCACGACCGAAATTGAACGGTCACACGCGCGCGGGCCCCGCCGGGCCGCCCCCACGTCACTTCTTGGTGACGGCCGCCTTCTCGATGGTGACGCCCTTCTGCGGGGCGCCGTCGCCCGCGCCGCCCTGCACGCCGGCCTTCGCCACGTCCTCGACGACCTTCAGGCCGGCCGCGTCGAAGGTGCCGAACGGGGTGTAGTTCGGGGGCAGCTTGGTGTCCTTGTAGACGAGGAAGAACTGGCTGCCGCCGGTGTTCGCCCCCGCGTTCGCCATGGCGACCGTGCCCTTGGGGTACGTGACGGAGCCGTCCGCGCCCGCCTTGCCGAGGCCGTTCAGGTTCTCGTCCGGGATGACGTAGCCGGGGCCGCCGGTGCCGTCGCCCTTGGGGTCGCCGCACTGGAGCACGAAGATGCCCGAGGTGGTGAGGCGGTGGCACTTGGTCCCGTCGAAGTACTTCTTGTCGGCGAGGTGCTTGAACGAGTTCACGGTGTGCGGGGCCTTGGCCGCGTCCATCGTGATCGTGATGTCGCCCTGGTTCGTCGTGAGGGCCATCGTGTACGTGGCCTTCTTGTCGATGGACATCGCCGGCTCGGGCTGCGAGGAGGTGCTCTGCTCCGGGCTGGGCGTGTTCGTCGGCTCGGCCGCCGCGTTGTCCGACTTCTTGTCGTCGCCGGTCAGCGCCACCGAGAGGTACACCGCGCCGCCCGCGGCGAGCACGACCGCGAGCGAGGCGGCGATGACGCTGATGCGGCGCGACTTGCGCCGAGCGTCCGCGCGCCGCTGCTGCTGACGCTGGTACTTGTCCCTGGCGAGCTGCCGCCGCCGCTGATCGCTGGTGACCACCGGGTCCGCTCCTTGTCGATCGTCTGTTCAGTGCTGGCCGGATGTGCCCGTACCGTATACGGGTTGGCTGTGGAATACGCAGCGCCGGTAGGCTCTGACCCGCTGCATTCCGTTTCGCCGCAGCCATCTGCCGGACGACAAATAAGGACGATCGTGCTGATTGCCGGGTTCCCCGCCGGGGCCTGGGGCACCAACTGTTACGTGGTCGCCCCCGCCGCAGGCGAGGAGTGCGTCATCATCGACCCGGGCCACCAGGCCGCCCAGGGTGTCGAGGAGACGCTGAAGAAGCATCGGCTCAAGCCCGTCGCCGTGGTCCTCACCCATGGCCACATCGACCACGTCGCCTCCGTCGTCCCGGTCTGCGGCGCCCATGACGTACCCGCGTGGATCCACCCCTCCGACCGGTACATGATGAGCGACCCTGAGAAGGCCCTCGGCCGCTCCATCGGGATGCCCCTCATAGGCGAGCTGACCGTGGGCGAGCCGGACGACGTGCGCGAGCTGACCGACGGCGCCGAGCTGAGCCTCGCCGGACTGACGCTGTCCGTCGCGCACGCCCCCGGTCATACCAAGGGGTCGGTGACCTTCCGGACCCCCGAGACCACGGAGATCCCCTCCGTGTTCTTCTCCGGGGACCTGCTGTTCGCCGGCTCCATCGGCCGCACCGACCTGCCCGGCGGTGACATGGACGAGATGCTCGGATCGCTGGCCCGCGTGTGCCTGCCGCTCGACAACTCGACCGTGGTCCTGTCGGGGCACGGTCCCCAGACGACCATCGGCCAAGAGCGCGCCACCAACCCCTATCTGCGGCAGGTGGCGGCCGGCCTCGGGAGCCAGGACGCTCCCCGACGAGGAATGTGACGAGATCCACGTGAGCACCTTCAAGGCCCCCAAGGGCACGTACGACCTGATCCCGCCGTACTCGGCGAAGTACCTCGCCGTCCGCGAGGCCATCTCCGCGCCGCTGCGCACGGCCGGCTACGGCTACGTCGAGACCCCCGGCTTCGAGGACGTCAACCTCTTCGCCCGCGGCGTCGGCGAGTCCACCGACATCGTCACCAAGGAGATGTACGCCTTCGAGACCAAGGGCGGCGACCAGCTCGCCCTGCGCCCCGAAGGCACCGCCTCCGTGCTGCGCGCGGCCCTGGAGGCCAGCCTGCACAAGCAGGGCAACCTCCCGGTCAAGCTCTGGTACTCGGGCTCGTACTACCGCTACGAGCGCCCGCAGAAGGGCCGCTACCGCCACTTCTCCCAGGTCGGCGCCGAGGCGATCGGCGCCGAGGACCCGGCGCTCGACGCCGAGCTGATCATCCTGGCCGACCAGGCGTACCGCTCGCTCGGCCTGCGGACCTTCCGCATCCTGCTGAACTCGCTCGGCGACCAGGAGTGCCGCCCCGTCTACCGCGAGGCGCTCCAGTCCTTCCTGCGCGGCCTCGACCTGGACGAGGAGACGCTGCGCCGGGCCGAGATCAACCCGCTGCGCGTCCTCGACGACAAGCGGGCCGACGTCCAGAAGCAGCTCGTCGACGCCCCGCTGCTGCGCGACTACCTGTGCGACGCGTGCAAGGCGTACCACGAGGAGGTCCGCGCGCTGATCACCGCGGCGGGCGTCGCCTTCGAGGACGACCCCAAGCTGGTCCGCGGCCTCGACTACTACACCCGCACCACCTTCGAGTTCGTCCACGACGGCCTCGGCTCGCAGTCCGCCGTCGGCGGCGGCGGGCGCTACGACGGCCTGTCCGAGATGATCGGCGGCCCCGCGCTGCCCTCCGTCGGCTGGGCGCTCGGCGTGGACCGCACCGTCCTCGCGCTGGAGGCCGAAGGCGTGGAGCTCGACCTCCCCGCCGCCACCAGCGTCTTCGCCGTCGCCCTCGGCGAGGAGGCCCGCCGGATCCTGTTCGGCAAGGTCACCGAGCTGCGCAAGGCCGGGATCGCCGCCGACTTCGCCTTCGGCGGCAAGGGCCTCAAGGGCGCCATGAAGGACGCCAACCGCTCCGGCGCCCGCCTCGCCGTCGTCGCCGGCGAGCGGGACCTGGCCGAGGGCGTGGTCCAGCTCAAGGACATGGAGTCCGGCGAGCAGGCCCCGGTCGCCCTGGACGCCCTGCTCGACGCGGTGCGGGCCAGGCTGGCCTGACCGACCCAGGTACGGAGGGAGGGCCCGGTCCGCGTCCGCGCGGCCGGGCCCTCCCGCGTGTCCCGGCCCGCTTACCGGGCGCGAACGCGGCCCGTGACACCCTGTGCGGCACAATGGCCGTGCCCCCGGTCGGCCGAACGCGCCCAGCGCACGAGAAGAGCGAAGCGAGCAGAGCGACATGACCAAAGCAGCGGCAGCGAACAAGACCGCCGAGCGGGACGAACCCCGCACCATCGGCGCCGGCCGCGCCTTCGCCTGGCTCCTGGTGATCACCGGCGCCGCCGGACTGCTCGCCGCGTGGGTCATCACGATCGACAAGATCAAGCTGCTGGAGGACCCGAACTTCACCCCCGGGTGCAGCCTCAACCCGATCGTCTCCTGCGGCAACATCATGAAGAGCGAGCAGGCGTCCGTCTTCGGCTTCCCCAACCCGATGCTCGGCCTCGTCACGTACGCCATCGTGATCGCCATCGGCGTGGGCCTGCTGGCCGGCGCCCGCTACCGCCGCTGGTACTGGCTCGGCCTCAACGCCGGGACCCTCTTCGGCGTCGGCTTCTGCACCTGGCTCATGTACCAGTCGCTGTACGAGATCAACTCGCTCTGCCTGTGGTGCTGCCTCGCCTGGGTCGCCACCATCGTCATGTTCTGGTACACCACCTCGCACAACGTCCGGCACGGCGTGATCCGCGCCCCCGGCGGCCTGCGCACCTTCTTCGACGAGTTCACCTGGGTGCTGCCCGTGCTGCACATCGGGATCATCGGGATGCTGATCCTGACCCGCTGGTGGGACTTCTGGACCAGCTGACGGCACCCGCGCTGTCAGTGCGGTGACCTAGGCTTCATGACCGTGGAGCCCGACCTCTTTACCGCAGCCGCCGAAGAACGCCAGGAGAAGGACCCGTCCAGCAGCCCGCTGGCCGTCCGGATGCGCCCGCGCACCCTCGACGAGGTGGTGGGCCAGCGGCACCTGCTCAAGCCCGGCTCGCCGCTGCGCCGCCTGGTCGGCGGCGACGGCGGCCCCGCCGGCGCCTCCTCGGTGATCCTCTGGGGCCCGCCCGGCATCGGCAAGACGACCCTGGCGTACGTGGTCTCCAAGGCCACCGACAAGCGGTTCGTGGAGCTCTCCGCGATCACCGCCGGCGTCAAGGAGGTCCGCGCGGTCATCGACGGCGCCCGCCGGGCCGTCGGGGGATACGGCAAGGAGACCGTCCTCTTCCTCGACGAGATCCACCGCTTCTCCAAGGCCCAGCAGGACTCCCTGCTGCCCGCCGTGGAGAACCGCTGGGTGACCCTGATCGCGGCCACCACGGAGAACCCCTACTTCTCGGTGATCTCCCCGCTGCTCTCCCGCTCGCTGCTGCTCACCCTGGAGCCGCTCACCGACGAGGACCTGAGCGGGCTGATGCGCCGGGCGCTGACGGAGGAGCGCGGGCTCGGCGGCGCGGTGACGCTGCCCGGGGACGCCGAGGCGCACCTGCTGCGGATCGCGGGCGGCGACGCCCGGCGGGCCCTGACCGCCCTGGAGGCGGCGGCGGGCGCGGCGCTCGCCAAGGGGGAGGCGGAGATCACCCTGGAGACGGTGGAGGAGACCGTCGACCGGGCCGCCGTGACCTACGACCGGGACGGCGACCAGCACTACGACGTGGCCAGCGCGCTGATCAAGTCGATCCGGGGCTCGGACGTGGACGCGGCGCTGCACTACCTGGCCCGGATGATCGAGGCGGGGGAGGACCCCCGGTTCATCGCCCGGCGGCTGATGATCTCGGCGAGCGAGGACATCGGCCTCGCCGATCCGAACGCGCTGCCGCTCGCCGTGGCCGCCGCCCAGGCCGTCGCGATGATCGGCTTCCCTGAGGCGGCGCTGACCCTCAGCCACGCCACGATCGCGCTGGCCCTGGCCCCGAAGTCCAACGCGGCGACCACCGCGATCGCCGCCGCCCAGGCCGATGTCCGCAACGGCCTCGCGGGTCCGGTCCCGGCCCACCTGCGGGACGGGCACTACAAGGGCGCGGCCAAGCTGGGCCACGCCCAGGGGTACGTGTATCCGCACGACGTGCCGGGCGCGATCGCCGCCCAGCAGTACGCGCCGGACCCGGTGCACGGCAGGCGCTACTACGAGCCGACCCGCTACGGGGCGGAGGCGCGCTACGCGGACGTGGCGCACATGGTGCGGGAGCGGCTGAAGGGCGAGGGGGGCTGAGGGGGGTCTCAGGAGCGGGCGGCCTCGAAGAGGCGGTGCATCTCGCGGCGCAGCCCGGTGACGTCGCGGACCGGCTGGGGGAAGTCGAAGCGGGCGTCGAAGCAGGACTCGGGTCCGGCGCTGAAGCGGACCCGCAGCCCGAAGCGGTCGAGGGCGAGCGGGGCCACGTCCCGGGTGGGGACCAGGCCGCCGGCGTGGGTGCCGAGCAGCGCGGTGAGCTCGCGCAGCCGGTCGCCGTGGGCGGCGTGCAGATGCTGGAGGAGTTCGGTCTCGTGGATCCGCAGCGGGTCGGGGACGGCCGCCGCGAACTCCTCGGGGTCCACCTCGCCGGGCCCCCACAGGTCGTCGACGTTGGCCGCGCCGGGCTCCAGGCGCAGCATCATCCGGCCGGGTTCGGCGATCCCGGGCACACAGGTGAGCCAGCCGGAGATCCAGGCCCGGCCCCGGATGCGGTGGGGGACGGAGACGGGGGCCACGTCGGTGAGCTCCAGCACCACCGGGAGCTCGTCGTCCTGGGCGTGGGTCGCGGCCCGCACGGGCGGCGCGTCCGCGGGGAAGAGCAGGAACACCTCGCCCTCCGGGCCGACCGCGCGGGCCTCGGGGGAGAGCTGCTCGGGGCGGTGGCCGGCGGCCCCCGGAATCAGCAGCACCGCGGAGCATGTACTCTGTACGAGAGTTCGTGTGCGCTCGGCTGCTGACGGCATCCGTGCGAGATCAAGCCCGTTTGGACGCGGCTGACCATGAGCTGATCGGACCTCCGTCGTATCGATGCCCTCCACGGCTTCCGTGGTGGAAAGCGCATCGGTCTTTGTGCTGCCGTCCGTGATGCGTGTGGTGTTCCCCGGGCGAGACATGCGATCTCCTTAAGTAAGGTGAGCCTAACCTAACCTACAACGGAGGTCTGGAGAACGTGCCTAACCAGTCGCGTCCCAAGGTCAAGAAGTCCCGTGCGCTCGGCATCGCGCTGACGCCGAAGGCCGTCAAGTACTTCGAGGCCCGCCCCTACCCGCCGGGCGAGCACGGCCGTGGCCGCAAGCAGAACTCGGACTACAAGGTCCGTCTGCTCGAGAAGCAGCGTCTGCGCGCCCAGTACGACATCAGCGAGCGCCAGATGGCCCGCGCGTACGACCGCGCGAAGAAGGCCGAGGGCAAGACGGGCGAGGCGCTGGTCGTCGAGCTCGAGCGTCGCCTCGACGCCCTGGTCCTGCGTTCGGGCATCGCCCGCACCATCTACCAGGCCCGTCAGATGGTCGTCCACGGCCACATCCAGGTCAACGGCACCAAGGTCGACAAGCCGTCGTTCCGCGTCCGTCCCGACGACGTCGTGATGGTCCGCGAGCGCAGCCGCACCAAGCCGCTGTTCGAGGTCGCCCGTGAGGGTGGCTTCGCCGCCGACGGTGAGACCCCGCGCTACCTGCAGGTCAACCTGAAGGCCCTGGCCTTCCGCCTCGACCGCGACCCGAACCGCAAGGAAATCCCGGTCATCTGCGACGAGCAGCTGGTCGTCGAGTACTACGCCCGCTGATTCCGGCACGGCAGTAGTACCGCCCCGCGGTATCGCCCGCCGCTTCCCCTCCTCACCGGTGGGGGAGCCGGCGGGCTTCCGCGTGTCCGGGGACCCTCGCGCGCGCGGTACGGAACGGGCGCGGCGCCGCCGTCCCGCCCCGGTCGCCGCGGATGGCCGGATCCCGACGCTCGCTCAGCGCCCGCTCCACCGCCTCGTCCAGCGACAGCGCCCGCCCCTCGCGGAACGCCGGCCCGTAGCCCGCCTCGCCCAGCGCCTCACCCGCCTGCCGCTCGCACAGCGCCCGAGGCCCGTTGAAGTGGCCCGAGCCGAACAGCGGCAGCCCCACCGAGTCCCACAGCCGGGTCGCCGCGCCCTGGAGCACCGCCGCCTCCCGCGCGTCCCCCTCGCCCGCCGTCACCAGCGCGAGCAGCTCGAACGCGAGGACCAGCCCCACCAGGTCGCGGAAGGCGTGGTCGATGGCGACGCACTCGGCCAGCAGCTCCCGCGCCCGCGCGAGCTCGCCCTCGGTCAGCGCCGCGTACGCCAGCACGTAGAGCGCGTACGCCCGGGTCCACCGCTCGCCCCGCTCCTCGCAGATCTCCCGGACCTCCGCGCACAGCGCGACCGCCCCCTCCAGGTCGCCCTGGAACGCCCGCGCCATCGCCAGCTCGACCTGCCCCATCAGCACGTTGCTGTTCAGCTCGCCCAGCTCCCGGTAGGACTCCAGGGCCCGCCCGATCAGCTCCTCGGCCCGAGGCATGTCGTCCGACAGCAGCGCCAGACACCCCAGCCGGTGCGTCGCGTACGCCGCCGCCACCGCGTTGCCCGCGGCCCCGGCCCGCTCCCCGCACTCGTGCAGCGCCGCCACCGCCGCCGTCGGATCCCCCTGCAGGATCGCCACGTACCCCAGCACCCACAGCGCCTTCAGCCGCGCGTCCTCCTGCTCCGCCGGGGCCGGGCCCGCGCCGAGCGCCCGGTCCAGCCAGTGCCGGCCCTCCGACAGGCGCCCGCACCCGGCCCAGTAGAACCAGAGGGTCCCCGCCAGGTGCTGCGCGAGCGGCACGTCCTCCGGCGACTCCAGGCACAGCTCCAGCGCCGCCCGCAGATTCGGCAGCGCCACGTCCGTGACCGCCGCCACCTCCGCCTGCCGCGGGCTGAACCACTCCAGCTCGCACCAGGTGGCGAGCCCCATGTACCAGTCCCGGTGCCGCCGGCGCATCCGCTCGGCGTCGCCCAGCGAGGTCAGCCACTCGGCCCCGTACGCGGCGACCGTGGCCAGCATCCGGTAGCGGGGCCCGGCCGCCGACTCCTCCCGCGCCACCAGCGACTGCGCCAGCAGCTCGCCGAGCACGTCGAGGACCCGCTCCACCGGCAGCCCGTCGCCGGAGCACACGTACTCCACCGCCTCCAGGTCGAAGGGGCCCGCGAAGACCGACAGGCGCGCCCACAGCAGCCGCTCCTCCGGGGTGCACAGCTCGTGGCTCCAGCCGATCGCCGTCCGCAGCGTCCGGTGCCGGGGCAGCGCCCCGCGCCGCCCGCCGTCCAGCAGCCGGAAGCGGTCGTCCAGCCGCTGGAGCACCTGCTCCACCGAGAGCAGCGGCAGCCGCCCGGCGGCCAGCTCCAGCGCGAGCGGGATCCCGTCCAGCCGCCGGCACAGCTCCCGCACCGGCTCCGGGTCGGCCGGCGCCCACCGGCCCAGCGCCTCCGCCGCGCGCTCGGCGAGCAGCGCCGCCGCGTCGGCCCCGTCCATCGGGGCCAGCGCGAACACGGCCTCGCCGTCCACCCGCAGCGGGCGGCGGCCCACCGCCAGCACCGTCAGCCCGGGGCACCGGCGCAGCAGCTCCCGCAGCAGCTCCGCGCACGCGTCGACCAGGTGCTCGAAGCCGTCGACCACGAGCAGCAGCCGGAGCTCCGCCAGGTGCTCGGCCAGCACCTCGCGCGGGCCGCGCAGGGTGTGGTCGGTCAGGCCGAGCGCCTCCACCAGCGCGTGGGCGACCAGCTCCGGGTCGCGCGGCCCGGAGAACCCGGAGAGCACGGCCAGCTCGGCGAGCCGGACGCCGTCGGCGTAGCGTTTCTGCACAGCCGTCGCGGTGCGCAGCGCCAACCGGGTCTTGCCGACCCCGCCGACGCCGACGACCGTGACCAGGCGGAACTCCTCGATGAGGCGGGTCAGTTCGTGCTGTTCCGCGGCGCGGCCCACGAACCGGTTGAGCTCCGCAGGGAGATTGCTCCGTCGCATGGGACACGGAGCGTACTCATCCGCGCGCGCTCCGTACAATCGGACCGGCGCAACTCCCCTCCCGCACCCGGTAATGGGGTGCGGCGCGAGAGCTCCGGCGCGATAGGGTCGGAGGTCTGAGGTACAAAGGTCCGACGTCCGTCGGAAGCCGATGACGAGAGCGACAGCAGAGAGCGGTGCAGAGTGACCGGTGGTGAGGTTGCCGGGATCCTGGTGGCCGTGTTCTGGGCGATCCTGGTCTCCTTCCTCGCCGTGGTGCTGGTGAGGCTGGCGCAGACGCTCAAGGCCACCACCAAGCTGGTCGCGGACGTGACCGAGCAGGCCGTCCCGCTGCTGGCCGACGCCTCCGCGACCGTGCGCTCCGCGCAGACCCAGCTCGACCGGGTCGACGCCATCGCCTCGGACGTCCAGGAGGTCACCTCCAACGCCTCCGCGCTGTCCACCACCGTCGCCTCCACCTTCGGCGGCCCCCTGGTCAAGGTCGCGGCCTTCGGCTACGGGGTGCGCCGGGCGCTGGGGCGCGACCGGCAGCAGGCCGCGCCGCCCGCCGCGGACCCGCGTACTGTGATCGTCGGTCGTACCGTGCCCTCCGCGAGGCGCCGGAAGCAGAAGGGCTGAGCAGGATGTTCCGCCGTACGTTCTGGTTCACCGCCGGCGCGGCAGCCGGTGTCTGGGCCACCGCCAAGGTCAACCGCAAGCTCAAGCAGCTGACCCCCGAGAGCCTCGCCGCCCAGGCGGCCGACAAGGCGATCGAGACCGGCCACCGCCTCAAGGACTTCGCCCTCGACGTGAGGGCGGGGATGCTCCAGCGGGAGGCCGAGCTCGGCTCGGCCCTCGGCCTGGACGCCCAGGCGGACCAGGACCCCGGCCGTGAGCTGCCGGCACCGCGCCGCAGGGCCGCGCTCGGACCGCGCACGGACCCTGGCACCACCACCCCGTATTCGTTGACGTACAACCGGAATGAGGACCACTGATGGAGTCGGCTGAAATCCGCCGCCGCTGGCTGAGCTTCTTCGAGGAGCGCGGTCACACCGTCGTCCCTTCGGCGTCGCTCATCGCGGACGACCCGACTCTGCTGCTCGTCCCCGCAGGCATGGTGCCGTTCAAGCCCTACTTCCTGGGTGAGGTCAAGCCGCCCTTCACGCGCGCCTCCAGCGTGCAGAAGTGCGTCCGCACGCCGGACATCGAGGAGGTCGGCAAGACCACCCGGCACGGCACCTTCTTCCAGATGTGCGGCAACTTCTCCTTCGGCGACTACTTCAAGGAAGGCGCCATCAAGCTCGCCTGGGAGCTGCTGACCACCCCGGTGGAGCACGGCGGCTACGGGCTGGAGCCGGAGAAGCTCTGGATCACCGTCTACCAGGAGGACGACGAGGCCGAGCAGATCTGGCGCGACGTCGTCGGCGTCCCGGCCGAGCGCATCCAGCGCCTCGGCAAGAAGGACAACTACTGGTCCATGGGCGTCCCCGGCCCCTGCGGCCCCTGCTCCGAGATCAACTACGACCGCGGCCCCGAGTTCGGCGTCGAGGGCGGCCCGGCCGTCAACGACGAGCGGTACGTGGAGATCTGGAACCTGGTCTTCATGCAGTACGAGCGCGGTGAGGGCTCGGGCAAGGACGACTTCCCGATCCTCGGCGAGCTCCCCTCGAAGAACATCGACACGGGCCTCGGCCTGGAGCGCCTGGCGATGATCCTCCAGGGCGTCCAGAACATGTACGAGACGGACACCCTCCAGGTCGTCATCGACAAGGCCACCGCCCTCACCGGCGTCGCCTACGGCAAGGCCCACGACAGCGACGTCTCGCTGCGCGTGGTCGCCGACCACATGCGCACCTCCGTGATGCTCATCGGCGACGGCGTCACCCCGGGCAACGAGGGCCGCGGCTACGTGCTGCGCCGCATCATGCGCCGCGCCGTGCGCAACATGCGGCTGCTCGGCGCCACCGGCCCGGTCGTGCAGGAGCTCGTCGACACCGTCATCGACACGATGGGCGAGCAGTACCCGGAGCTGGTCACCGACCGCAAGCGCATCGAGACCGTCGCGCTCGCCGAGGAGGCCGCGTTCCTCAAGGCCCTCAAGGGCGGCACGAACATCCTCGACACCGCGGTCACCGAGACCAAGGCCGCCGGCGGCTCCGTCCTCGCGGGCGAGAAGGCGTTCCTGCTCCACGACACGTGGGGCTTCCCGATCGACCTCACCCTGGAGATGGCCGCCGAGCAGGGCCTCTCCGTGGACGAGGACGGCTTCCGCCGCCTGATGAAGGAGCAGCGGGACCGGGCCAAGGCCGACGCCAAGGCCAAGAAGACCGGCCACGCCGACATGACGGCGTACCGGGAGATCGCCGACGGCAACGGCGCCACCGAGTTCACCGGCTACACCAACACCGAGGGCGAGACCACGGTCGTCGGCCTGCTGGTCAACGGCGTCTCCTCGCCGGCCGCCTCCGAGGGCGACGAGGTCGAGGTCGTCCTCGACCGCACCCCGTTCTACGCGGAGGGCGGCGGCCAGATCGCCGACCAGGGCCGGATCAAGCTGCACAGCGGCGCGGTCATCGAGGTCCGCGACGTCCAGCAGCCGGTGCCGGGTGTCTCCGTGCACAAGGGCTCCGTGCAGGTCGGCGAGGTGACCGTGGGCGCCACCGCCTACGCCAGCATCGACGTGCGCCGCCGCCGGGCCATCGCCCGCGCCCACTCGGCCACCCACCTGACCCACCAGGCGCTGCGCGACGCGCTGGGCCCGACGGCCGCCCAGGCCGGTTCGGAGAACCAGCCCGGCCGCTTCCGCTTCGACTTCGGTTCGCCGAACGCCGTGCCCGGCGCCGTGCTCACCGACGTCGAGCAGAAGATCAACGAGGTCCTCTCGCGCGAGCTGGAGGTGCACGCCGAGGTCATGCCGATCGACGAGGCCAAGCGCCAGGGCGCCATCGCCGAGTTCGGCGAGAAGTACGGCGAGCGGGTCCGGGTCGTCACCATCGGCGACTTCTCCAAGGAGCTGTGCGGCGGCACGCACGTCGGCAACACCGCCCAGCTGGGCCTGGTGAAGCTGCTCGGCGAGTCCTCCATCGGCTCGGGTGTGCGCCGCATCGAGGCCCTGGTCGGCGTCGACGCGTACAACTTCCTGGCCCGTGAGCACACGGTCGTCGCCCAGCTCCAGGAGCTGGTCAAGGGCCGCCCGGAGGAGCTGCCGGAGAAGATCTCCACCATGCTCGGCAAGCTGAAGGACGCCGAGAAGGAGATCGAGAAGTTCCGCGCGGAGAAGGTCCTGCAGGCCGCCGCCGGTCTGGTCGACTCCGCCAAGGACATCCGCGGCGTGGCCCTGGTCACCGGCCAGGTCCCGGACGGCACCGGCGCCGACGACCTGCGCCGGCTGGTCCTCGACGTGCGCGGCCGGATCCCGGGCGACCGCCCGGCGGTCGTGGCCCTGTTCACCACCGCCAACGGCAAGCCGCTGACGGTGATCGCCACCAACGAGGCCGCCCGCGAGCGCGGTCTCAAGGCCGGCGAGCTGGTCCGCACCGCGGCCAAGACCCTCGGTGGCGGCGGCGGCGGCAAGCCGGACGTCGCCCAGGGCGGCGGCCAGAACCCGGCGGCCGTCGGCGAGGCCATCGACGCCGTCGAGCGTCTCGTGGTGGAGACCGCGTGACGATGCGTCGCGGACGCCGGATCGCGGTCGACGTCGGGGACGCCCGGATCGGGGTCGCCTCGTGCGACCCCGACGGGGTCCTCGCCACGCCGGTGGAGACCGTGCCGGGACGTGACGTCCCGGCCGCCCACCGGCGGCTGCGGCAGATCGTCGAGGAGTACGAGCCGATCGAGGTCGTCGTGGGCCTGCCCCGCTCGCTCAGCGGGCGGGAGGGTCCGGCCGCGACCAAGGTGCGGGCCTTCGCCGGGGAGATGGCCAAGGGCATCGCCCCGGTGCCGGTCCGGCTGGTCGACGAGCGGATGACCACGGTGACGGCGACCCAGGGGCTGCGGGCCTCCGGGGTGAAGTCCAAGAAGGGGCGGTCCGTCATCGACCAGGCCGCCGCTGTGATCATCCTGCAGAACGCTCTTGAGTCCGAACGGGTATCAGGTAATCCGCCCGGCGAGGGCGTCGAAGTGGTCATCTGATCGCGATACGGTAACGTTCCGCGCGATGCGGCGGTGTTCGAACAGCTGCCGCACTACGTAGAGGCGGATCGTCCGGAAGCCTCGCGGCCTGTTTGGGGATCGATGACTGAGTATGGCCGGAGCCCGGGCTCCGAACCGTGGCACCCCACGGACCCGCTGTACGGGGACCAGGGGTGGGAAGGCCAGCAGCAGTACCCGCAGCAGGCGCAGCAGCAGTACGGGCAGCACCAGGCGCATCCCGGTCATCAGGGGTACCCGGAGCAGCAGGATCCGTACGGCCAGACCTATGGCCACGGTGCCTACCAGCAGCCGCAGCAGCCCCAGCAGGCGCAGTATCCGCAGGGCTACGGCGAACAGCAGTACGGGAACCCGGGCGGGTACGACACGCCCGGGTATCCCGCACAGCAGTACGACGGCACCTGGGAGACGGGGCAGGCGGCCATGCCGTACAACGCCCCGCCCGCCGATCCCTACGGCGGCCAGCAGCCGGACCTCTACGGCACCCCCGACGCCTACCCGCCGCCGCAGCCCCCCGGCCGGCGCCAGGTCCCGCCCCAGCAGCCGGTCACGGACTGGGAGGCGGAGGCGGCGCGGGAGCCGGAGGAGTCGCACCCCTTCTTCACCGGCGAGGACGCGGCACCGGACGGGACGCAGCCCGCGCGGCCCGGCGGCCGGCGCGGCAGACGGGGCCGTGCGGACGACGGCGCCGCCGAGGCGTACGCCGGTGACGAGGACGTGGCCGGGGCGCGCGACGAGCGCGACGGCCACGGCGGCCACGACGACGGCGACGACGCGTACGAGGACGAGTACGACGACGAGCCCGCCGGGCGCCGTGCCGGGCGTAGGGGCGGCGGCAAGGGCAAGGGCAAGAAGGGCCGCAAGGCCAAGAACGGCATGGCCTGCCTGGTCGTGGCCGCGGTCCTGGTCGGCGGTGCCGGTGGCGTCGCCTATCTGGGGTACAAGGTCTGGCAGGGCCAGTTCGGCGCGGCCCCGGACTTCGCGGGCCAGGGGTCCGGCGACGTCCAGGTGGAGATCCCCAAGGGCGCCCTCGGCACGGACGTCGGCAACATCCTGAAGAAGGCCGGGGTGGTCAAGAGCGTCGACGCCTTCGTCTCGGCGCAGCAGAAGAACCCCAAGGGCAACTCCATCCAGGCCGGTGTCTACACGCTGCGCAAGCAGATGTCGGCGGAGAGTGCCCTCGCCATGATCTTGAATCCGGCGAGCCAGAGCAACTTCATCATCTCCGAGGGCCGGCGGAACGTCTGGGTGTACGAGGAGATCGACAAGCGGCTCGACCTCAAACCCGGCACGACCCAGGAGGTCGCGAAGGCCAAGGCCGGCGAGCTGGGACTCCCGGACTGGGCGAAGAACCACAAGAACGTCAAGGATCCGCTGGAGGGCTTCCTCTATCCGGCGAGCTACCCGGTGGCCAAGGGCGGCAAGCCGGAGGACGTGCTGCGCAAGATGGTCAGCCGGGCGAACCAGGAGTACGCCAAGTACGACCTGGAGGCCAAGGCGCGGGCGCTGGGGGTCGCCGGTCCCTGGGAGGTCGTCACCATCGCGAGCCTGGTCCAGGCCGAGGGCACCTCGCACGACGACTTCCGCAAGATGGCCGAGGTCGTCTACAACCGCCTCAAGCCGTCGAACCCGCAGACCTTCGGCGGGCTGGAATTCGACTCGACGTACAACTACATCAAGAACCAGAGCAAGATCGACCTCACCCTGGCCGAGCTGCGCAAGTTCAAGAACCCGTACAACACCTACAACGTCAAGGGCCTGCCGCCCGGGCCGATCGGCAACCCCGGTGCCGAGGCGATGCGGGGTGCCGTGGATCCGACGAACGACGGCTGGTACTACTTCATCTCGCTCGACGGCAAGACCTCCAAGTTCACCAAGACGTACAAGGAGCACGACCAGCTGGTGAACGAGTTCAACGAGTCGAGGAAGAACTGATGGCGGCAGCACGACGGGCGGCCGTGCTCGGCTCGCCCATCGCCCACTCGCTCTCCCCGGTGCTGCACCGGGCCGCCTACCGGGAGCTCGGCCTCGACGACTGGTCCTACGGCCGTTTCGAGGTGGACGAGGCCGCGCTCCCCGGGTTCGTGGCGGAGCTCGACGGCTCCTGGGCGGGGCTCTCCCTCACCATGCCGCTCAAGCGGGCGGTCATGCCGCTGCTCGACGAGGTCACCGAGGTGGCGGCCTCCGTCGAGGCCGTGAACACGGTCGTCTTCACCGAGGACGGCCGGCGGGTCGGCGACAACACCGACATCCCCGGCATCGTCGCCGCGCTGCGCGAGCGCGGGATCGAGAAGGTGGACTCGGCCGCGATCCTGGGTGCCGGCGCCACCGCCTCCTCGGCGCTGGCCGCCCTCGCCCGGATCTGCGCGGGGCCGGTCACCGCGTACGTGCGCAGCGAGGCGCGCGCGGCGGAGATGCGCGGCTGGGGCGAGCGGCTCGGCGTCGACGTGCGCACCGCCGCCTGGGAGGACGCCGCCGGGGCCTTCGCGGCGCCGCTGGTCGTCGCCACCACCCCGGCCGGGACCACGGACGCCCTCGTGGCGCACGTGCCCGAGGCCCCGGGCACCCTCTTCGACGTGCTGTACGACCCGTGGCCGACCCGGATCGCGGCGGCCTGGTCGGAGCGCGGCGGCAAGGTGGTCGGCGGGCTCGACCTGCTGGTCCACCAGGCGGTGCTCCAGGTCGAGCAGATGACCGGCCGGGTGCCCGGACCGCTGGCCGCGATGCGGGCGGCGGGGGAGCGGGCGCTCGCGGAGCGCTGAGTCGGGCGCGGCGACACGGGGACGGCGCCGGGCGCGGGGCACGGCGCCAGGCACGGGGCCGAACGAGGGAATGAGGGGGAGCGAGCATGGCGGGGGGCGTTCCGCTGGCGTCCAGGTGGGACGCGGGCTGGGATCTCGTGGACCTGGTGGGCGGGCTGTTCCGGGTCGGGATCGGGTCACTGCCCGCGGCGGTCCGGTACCCGGTCCTCGCGCTCGGCGGCGCGTTCCTCCTGTACTGCCTGGTGGTCCGGTGGCGGGCCCGGCGGAGTCGGCCGGGGGAGCTGGCCGAAACCCCACCCGACACCTGACAGATGCGTTCCGACCTGTGGACCGGCGATCGATCAGCCCCCCGGACGTGGGAGGATCAGGGGAGGCGGACCAGGGCCGCGCACCCAGGTCGCGCCGGAGCAGAGCCCAGGCGCGAGCATGAGGAGCATCGTTGAGCAGGCTGCGTTGGCTGACGGCGGGGGAGTCCCACGGACCCGCGCTGGTTGCAACCCTCGAAGGACTTCCCGCAGGCGTTCCGGTCACCACCGAGCTGGTGGCCGACCACCTCGCGCGGCGGCGCCTCGGCTACGGGCGCGGCGCCCGGATGAAGTTCGAGCAGGACGAGGTCACCTTCCTCGGCGGCGTCCGCCACGGCCTCTCCCTCGGCTCGCCGGTCGCCGTCATGGTCGGCAACACCGAGTGGCCCAAGTGGGAGAAGGTCATGTCGGCGGACCCCGTCGACCCCGCGGAGCTCAAGGAGACGGGCCGCAACGCGCCCCTGACCCGGCCCCGCCCCGGCCACGCCGACCTCGCCGGCATGCAGAAGTACGGCTTCGACGAGGCCCGGCCGATCCTGGAGCGCGCCAGCGCCCGGGAGACCGCCGCCCGCGTCGCCCTCGGCGCCGTCGCCCGCTCCTTCCTCAAGGAGGCGGCCGGCATCGAGATCGTCTCCCACGTGGTGGAGCTCGCCGCCGCCAAGGCCCCCTACGGCGTCTACCCGACCCCGGCCGACGTCGAGAAGCTCGACGCCGACCCGGTGCGCTGCCTCGACGCAGACGCGTCGAAGGCGATGGTCGCCGAGATCGACCAGGCCCACAAGGACGGCGACACCCTCGGCGGCGTCGTCGAGGTCCTGGCTTACGGCGTGCCCGTCGGCCTCGGCTCGCACGTGCACTGGGACCGGCGCCTCGACGCCCGGCTCGCCGCCGCGCTCATGGGCATCCAGGCCATCAAGGGCGTCGAGGTCGGCGACGGCTTCGAGCTCGCCCGGGTGCCCGGCTCGCAGGCCCACGACGAGATCGTCAAGGGCCCCGACGGCATCACCCGCGCCACCGGCCGCTCCGGCGGCACCGAGGGCGGCCTGACCACCGGCGAGCTGCTGCGCGTCCGCGCCGCGATGAAGCCCATCGCGACCGTGCCGCGCGCGCTCGCCACCGTCGACGTCGCCACCGGCGAGGTCGCCGCGGCCCACCACCAGCGCTCCGACGTGTGCGCCGTCCCGGCCGCCGGCATCGTCGCCGAGGCCATGGTCGCGCTCGTCCTCGCGGACGCGGTGCTGGAGAAGTTCGGCGGCGACAGCGTCCCCGAGACCCGCCGCAACGTCCGGTCCTACCTCGACAACCTGCAGATCCGGTGACCGGCGGCCCACTGGTCGTCCTCGTCGGCCCGATGGGCTCCGGCAAGTCCACGGTGGGCGCGCTCCTCGCCGCCCGCTTGGGCGCCGTCTACCGGGACACCGACGCGGACATCGTGGCCGCCGAGGGCCGCGAGATCTCCGACATCTTCGTCGAGGACGGCGAGGAGCACTTCCGCGCCCTGGAGCGGGCCGCCGTGCGCACCGCCGTCACCGAGCACGAGGGCGTCCTCGCGCTCGGCGGCGGCGCCGTGCTCGACCCCGGCACCCGCGAGCTGCTCGCCGGGCTGCCCGTCGCGTACCTCTCGATGGACGTCGAGGAGGCGGTCCGCCGCGTCGGGCTCGGCGCCGCCCGGCCGCTGCTCGCCGTCAACCCGCGCCGCCAGTGGCGCGAGCTGATGGACGCCCGCCGCCACCTGTACGAAGAAGTCGCGAGCGCGGTCGTCGCCACCGACGAGCGCACGCCCGAAGAGGTCGCCGAGGCGATTCTCGACGCACTGGAGTTGAAGGACGTATGACGCAGCAGGAAGTGACCCGGATCCAGGTCGGCGGCTCCGCGGGCACCGATCCGTACGAGGTGCTGGTCGGCCGGCAGCTGCTCGGCGAGCTCCCCTCCCTGATCGGCCCCGGCGTCAAGCGCGTCGCGGTGATCCACCCCGAGGCGCTCGCCGAGACCGGCGAGGCGCTCCGCGCCGACCTCGCCGACCAGGGGTACGAGGCCGTCGCCATCCAGGTGCCCAACGCCGAGGAGGCCAAGACCGCCGAGGTCGCCGCCTACTGCTGGAAGGCGCTCGGCCAGACCGGCTTCACCCGCAGCGACATCATCGTGGGTGTCGGCGGCGGCGCCACCACCGACCTGGCCGGCTTCGTCGCCGCGACCTGGCTGCGGGGCGTGCGCTGGATCGCCGTGCCGACCACCGTGCTCGCCATGGTCGACGCCGCCGTCGGCGGCAAGACCGGCATCAACACCGCCGAGGGCAAGAACCTCGTCGGCTCCTTCCACCCGCCGGCCGGCGTGCTGTGCGACCTGGCGGCGCTGGACTCGCTGCCGGTGCACGACTACGTCAGCGGCCTCGCCGAGATCATCAAGGCCGGCTTCATCGCCGACCCGGTCATCCTCGACCTGATCGAGGGCGACCCCGAGGCCGCCCGCACCCCCGCCGGGCCGCACACCGCCGAGCTCATCGTGCGCTCGATCCAGGTGAAGGCCGAGGTCGTCTCCGGCGACCTCAAGGAGGCCGGGCGCCGCGAGATCCTCAACTACGGGCACACCCTCGCGCACGCCATCGAGAAGAACGAGCGGTACAAGTGGCGGCACGGCGCCGCCGTCTCCGTCGGCATGGTCTTCGCCGCCGAGCTGGGCCGCCTCGCGGGCCGCCTCGACGACGCCACCGCCGACCGGCACCGCGCCGTCCTGGAGTCCGTCGGACTGCCCCTGACCTACCGCGGCGACCAGTGGCCCAAGCTGCTGGAGACCATGAAGGTCGACAAGAAGTCCCGCGGCGACCTGCTGCGCTTCATCGTGCTCGACGGCATCGGCAAGCCGACGGTCCTGGAGGGCCCCGACCCGGCCGTCCTGATCGCCGCCTACGGCGAGGTGTCCGCGTGAGCGAGCCCCGCCGGGTCCTCGTGCTCAACGGCCCGAACCTCGGCCGGCTCGGCTCCCGCGAACCCGACATCTACGGCGCCACCTCCTACAAGGGGCTCGTCGACTCCTGCCGGACCCTCGGCGAGGAGCTCGGCTTCGACGTCGAGGTGCGCGAGACCAACGACGAGGGCGAGATGATCCGCTGGCTGCACGAGGCCGCGGACGGCTCGCTCCCCGTCGTGCTCAACCCCGGGGCCTTCACGCACTACTCGTACGGGATGCGCGACGCCGCCGCCCAGCGCACGGCGCCGCTCATCGAGGTGCACATCTCCAACCCGTACACCCGTGAGGAGTTCCGGCACACCTCGGTCGTCGCGGCCGTGGCCTCCGGCACCATCGCGGGCTTCGGGATCGGCTCCTACCTGCTCGCCCTGCGCGCGCTCGCCGCGGAGCAGGCCGCCTGACCGCCGCGCGGTGCCCGTGAGGACCTGTCGTCACGGGCACCCCGGACCGCCCCCGGTCGTTTCCCCTAGGGAAGCCGGGGGCGGTAACGTTCCGGCAACAGTGGAAGCAGCAGGCGTACGGGACGGAGTGGGCACCGGGATGCAGCACGGCATGGGGGCTCCGTCGCCACCGCACCGACCCGCCGGCCCCGCGGCCTGGGCGCACGGCCCCCAGGCCCACGCGCCCGGCGCCGCCCACGGCGCGCCGCCCCCCGTCCCGCCCGCCCCTCCGCGGCAGCCCTATCCCTACCCGGCCCCGCAGGGCTCCCCGCCCCCCGGACCGCCGCAGGGGCCGCCGCCCGCGCCCGGCTGGACCGGCGCCCCCGGCACCGCCCACCTGGCGATGCCGCCCGCCGTGACCGGCCCCGGCACCGCCACCCTCGCCGTGCTCCTCATCGGCCCGGCGGGCGCGGGCAAGACCACCGTCGCCCGCCACTGGGCGAGCCGCCGCCGCGTCCCCACGGCCCACATCAGCCTCGACGACGTGCGCGAATGGGTCTGCTCCGGCTTCGCCGACCCGCAGGCGGGCTGGAACGAGCACTCCGAGGCGCAGTACCGGCTCGCCCGCCGCACCTGCGGCTTCGCCGCCCGCAACTTCCTGGCCAACGGCATCTCCTGCATCCTCGACGACGCCGTCTTCCCCGACTGGCCCGTCGTCGGCCTCGGCGGCTGGAAGCGGCACGTCGGCCCCGGGCTGCTCCCCGTCGTCCTGCTGCCCGGCCTCGACGTCGTCCTGGAGCGCAACGCGGAGCGCAGCGGCAACCGGCGCCTGTCCGACGAGGAGGTCGCCGCCATCCACGGCCGGATGGCCGGCTGGTACGGCTCCGGCCTGCCGATCATCGACAACTCCACGCACGACGTGGAGACCACCGCCCGCGTCCTCGACGACGTCCTGGCCCGCGCGATCGCGGGACCTCCGGCAGGCTGACGGTCGCGCCTGCCGGCGGCCGGGGCGGGCTCCGCCGCCGTGTCCGGGCCCGCGCCGCGTCCGGACCCGCGCCACCCCGGCCCGCGCCGCCCGGCCCCGCCCGGTCGGACCCGCTGAACAGGCCGGGGCGCGGGGGCGCTCGTAGGCTCGGAGCATGTCAGAGGTGTATGCGGACCGACGGGTGCGGCTGCGCGACCGGTGCGCGGCGGCGGGCAGCCCGGCGGCGCTGGTGTCCCGCCCCGCCAACGTCCGGTATCTCACCGGCGGTTCGCCCGCCGGGGCCGTGCTGCTGCTCGGCCCCGAGGAGGACGTGCTGCTCTGCCCGGCCGCCCCGGGCGCCGATCCGGCGGACGGGCGGCTCGACGAGCTGCTGCGGCAGCGGCTGCTGACCGGCGGCGGTGATCCGGTGGTCGCCGCGGCCGACGTCGCCCGCAGGGCCGGCGCGGAGGCCCTGGCCGTCGAGGAGCACCACCTGACCGTCGCCCGGCACCGCGCGATGGGCTCGGTCGCGCCCTCGCTGCGCCTCGCCGACCTGGCGGGCGCCGTGGAGCAGCTGCGGATCGTCAAGGACGAGGACGAGATCGCCTGCCTGCGGATCGCCGCCGAGATCGCCGACCAGGCCCTCGGGGAGCTGCTGGAGTCGATCCTGGTCGGCAGGACCGAGCGGCACCTCGCCCTGGAGCTGGAGCGGCGGCTGGTCGACCACGGCGCCGACGGCCCCGCCTTCCCCACCTCCGTGGCCACCGGGCCGCACTCCGGGCGGGGCGGGCACCGGCCCACCGACCGGCGGGTGGAGGAGGGCGACTTCCTCTCCGTCTGCCTGGGCGCGAACTACCGCGGCTACCGCTGCGAGATCGGCCGCACCTTCGTGATCGGCACCACTCCCGCCGACTGGCAGATCGAGCTGTACGACCTCGTCTTCGCCGCTCAGCGGGCCGGCCGGGAGGCGCTCCTGCCTGGTGCGGAGTGCCGCGACATCGACCGCGCGGCCCGCCAGATCCTGCTCGCCGCGGGCCACACGGACACCTGCGCACCGCTCACCGGGCACGGGGTCGGCCTGGAAATCGACGAGGACCCGCAGCTCGCACCCGAAGCCATGGGTAAACTGGACGCTTGTGTGCCGGTCACCGTCGAACCGGGGGTCCACCTCCCGGGCCGGGGCGGGGTCCGGATCGATGACACGCTCGTCGTACGCCAGGAGGCGGACGGCGGACCCGAGCTACTCACCATCACGACCAAGGAGCTGCTCGCGCTGTAGAGCGCGTACGCCTCCTCGGTCCACGTCAGTCCAGGAGATTCCGCAACCGTGGCTTCCACGAACGACCTCAAGAACGGCATGGTGCTCAAGCTCGACGGGGGCCAGCTCTGGTCCGTCGTCGAGTTCCAGCACGTCAAGCCCGGCAAGGGCCCGGCCTTCGTGCGCACCAAGCTCAAGAACGTGCTGTCCGGCAAGGTCGTCGACAAGACCTTCAACGCCGGTGTGAAGGTCGAGACGGCCACCATCGACCGCCGCGACATGCAGTTCTCGTACATGGACGGCGACTACTTCGTCTTCATGGACATGGACACGTACGACCAGCTCATGGTCGACCGCAAGTCCGTCGGCGACGCCGCCAACTTCCTCATCGAGGGCTTCACCGCCTCCGTCGCGCAGCACGAGGGCGAGGTGCTCTACGTCGAGCTCCCGGCCGCCGTCGTCCTGACGATCCAGCACACCGACCCTGGTGTCCAGGGCGACCGCTCCACCGGTGGCACCAAGCCGGCCACGCTGGAGACCGGTCACGAGATCCAGGTCCCGCTCTTCGTCACCACCGGTGAGAAGGTCAAGGTCGACACGCGTGACAGCTCCTACCTCGGCCGGGTGAACGACTAACCGTGGCCGCCCGGAGCAAGGCCCGCAGGCGGGCCTTCCAGATCCTGTTCGAGGCCGACCAGCGCGGTTCCTCGGTGCAGGAGGTCCTCGCGGACCAGGTCCGGCTCGCCCGGTCGGACGAGCACCAGCCGCCGGTCAACGAGTTCACCATGCAGCTCGTCGAGGGCTACTCCTCGCACATCGACCGCATCGACGATCTCATCGCGACCTACGCGGTCGACTGGGACCTCGACCGGATGCCCGCCGCCGACCGGAACATCGTGCGCCTCGGGGCGTACGAGCTGATCTGGGAGGACGGCACGCCCGACGCGGTCGCGATCGACGAGGCCGTGCAGCTCGCCAAGGAGTTCTCCACGGACGAGTCGCCCGCCTTCGTCAACGGGCTGCTGGGCCGCTTCAAGGACCTGAAGCCGCGCCTGCGCCGGGACGCGGACGCCTAGTCCCCGCCCGACGCCCGCTCGCCCGTACGGCGCTCGAAGGGGCCCGCAGCACCCGGTGCTGCGGGCCCCTTCGCCGTGCCCGGGGGCGGGCCGCTTCCGGGTCCTGGGGGCGCGCACACGAAAACGCCGGGCCCCTGGGAGTCGAAGCGACTCCCAGGGGCCCGGCGGCACGTTTCTGCGCGGGTGCGGGGCACCCGACCCCGTGAGGGGTCAGTTGTCCTCGTGGGCGACGGCGCGGCGCGCGTCCGCGTCCAGCACGCCCCAGCTGATCAGCTGCTCGGTCAGGACCGAGGGGGACTGGTCGTAGATCACGGCGAGGGTGCGCAGGTCGTCCTGGCGGATCGACAGCACCTTGCCGTTGTAGTCGCCGCGCTGCGACTGGATGGTCGCCGCGTAGCGCTGGAGGGGGCCGGCCTTCTCGGCGGGGACGTGGGCGAGGCGCTCCAGGTCCAGGACCAGCTTCGGCGGCGGCTCGGCGGCTCCGCCCGGCGTGGTGCCCGGCAGCAGCTCCTGCACCGGGACCCCGTAGAAGTCCGCCAGCTCGGCAAGACGCTGCACGGTCACGGCACGGTCGCCGCGCTCGTACGAACCGACCACGACCGCCTTCCAGCGGCCCTGGGACTTCTCCTCCACACCGTGGAGGGAGAGGCCCTGCTGGGTGCGGATCGCACGGAGTTTGGCCCCGAGCTGCTTTGCGTATTCGCTGGACATAACGCTCCCGGACGCTGTGACGATTGCGGCGGCGCCGCGCGGCTGGTAACTCACTGTGAAGGTTACGCAGCGTGACACTCTCCCGTCAAGCCGAATGGTCCATACCGCCCCCTCCCGGAGGACGGCGCCCGGAGTGGCGCGAGGGGGGTGAGCAGGGCACCCGTCCGCCCCTGGTAAGGTGGATGGCGCAATTCCGACGTCCTTTAAGATCCGTCCCGTGAGGCGGAGAAGGAGGTCCGTTTCATATGGACGCACAGCAGCACACACCGCAGCAGACCGATGCCCGGCCCGTTCTCGAGGCCCCGGACATCGAGCGGGTCCTGACCCGCATCGCCCACGAGATCGTCGAGCGCGCCAAGGGCGCCGACGACGTGGTCCTCCTCGGCATCCCGACCCGCGGCGTCTTCCTCGCCCGCCGGCTCGCCGAGAAGCTCGAATCGATCACCGGCGCCAAGGTCCCGGTCGGTTCCCTCGACATCACGATGTACCGCGACGACCTGCGGCTGAAGCCGGCGCGCGCCCTCGGCCGCACCGACATCCCGGGTGACGGCATCGACGGCCGTCTCGTCGTCCTCGTCGACGACGTGCTCTTCTCCGGCCGCACCATCCGCGCCGCCCTCGACGCCCTCGGCGACATCGGCCGCCCCCGCGCGGTCCAGCTCGCCGTCCTCGTCGACAGAGGCCACCGCGAGCTCCCGATCCGCGCCGACTACGTCGGCAAGAACCTCCCCACGTCGCTGCGGGAGACGGTCAAGGTCCAGCTCGCCGAGGAGGACGGTCGCGACACCGTGCTGCTCGGCGGCAAGCCCGCCTCCTAGCCGGACCGGCCCCCGACGGGTCCGGGGCACAGCCCTGCGCACCCGCATGCCCGCACCCTCCCCACCCCGGAGAGAAAACCCGATGATGCGTCACCTCATCTCGGCCGCCGACCTCACCCGCGACGACGCCGTCCTCATCCTCGACACCGCCGAGGAGATGGCCCGGGTAGCCGACCGGCCGATCAAGAAGCTGCCCACCCTGCGCGGCCGCACGATCTGCAACCTCTTCTTCGAGGACTCCACCCGCACCCGGATCTCCTTCGAGGCCGCCGAGAAGCGCCTCTCCGCCGATGTGATCAACTTCGCGGCCAAGGGCTCCAGCGTCTCCAAGGGCGAGTCCCTCAAGGACACCGCGCAGACCCTGGAGGCGATGGGCGTCGACGCCGTCGTCATCCGGCACAGCGCCTCCGGTGCCCCGTACCGCCTGGCCACCTCCGGCTGGATCGACGCCCCCGTCATCAACGCGGGCGACGGCACCCACCAGCACCCCACCCAGGCCCTGCTGGACGCCTTCACCATGCGCCGCCGCCTGGTCGGCCGCGACACCGGTCTCGGCAAGGACCTCGACGGCAAGCGGATCACCCTCGTCGGCGACGTCCTGCACAGCCGGGTCGCCCGCTCCAACGTCGACCTGCTGCACACCCTCGGCGCCCAGGTCACGCTGGTGGCCCCGCCCACCCTGGTCCCCGTCGGTGTCGAGACCTGGCCCTGCGAGGTCTCGTACGACCTCGACAGCGTGCTGCCGAAGTCCGACGCGGTGATGATGCTGCGGGTGCAGCGCGAGCGGATGAACGCCGCCTTCTTCCCGACCGAGCGGGAGTACTCGCGCCGCTACGGCCTGGACGGCGAGCGGATGGCGAAGATGCCCGAGCACGCCATCGTCATGCACCCCGGCCCGATGGTCCGCGGCATGGAGATCACCGCCGAGGTCGCCGACTCCGACCGCTGCACGGTCGTCGAGCAGGTCGCCAACGGCGTCTCCATCCGGATGGCCGTCCTCTACCTGCTGCTCGGCGGCTACGAGCCCGCCGCCCCCGCCACCCCCCGCACCGAGGAGAACTGAACATGAGCAAGATCCTGATCCGCGGTGCGAAGGTGCTCGGCGGCGAGGCCCAGGACGTCCTGATCGACGGCGAGACCATCGCAGAGATCGGCACCGGCCTGTCGGCCGAGGGCGCCCAGGTCATCGAGGCGGAGGGGCAGATCCTGCTGCCGGGCCTCGTCGACCTGCACACCCACCTGCGCGAGCCGGGCCGCGAGGACTCCGAGACCGTCCTCACCGGCACCCGCGCCGCCGCCTCCGGCGGCTACACGGCCGTCTTCGCCATGGCCAACACCCACCCGGTCGCCGACACCGCCGGCGTCGTCGAGCAGGTCTACCGCCTCGGCCGCGAGCACGGCTACTGCGACGTGCAGCCCATCGGCGCCGTCACCGTCGGCCTGGAGGGCAAGAAGCTCGCCGAGCTCGGCGCCATGCACGACTCCGCCGCCGGCGTCACCGTCTTCTCCGACGACGGCAAGTGCGTCGACGACGCCGTGATCATGCGCCGCGCCCTGGAGTACGTGAAGGCGTTCGGCGGCGTCGTCGCCCAGCACGCCCAGGAGCCCCGCCTCACCGAGGGCGCCCAGATGAACGAGGGCGTCGTCTCCGCCGAGCTCGGCCTCGGCGGCTGGCCGGCCGTCGCGGAGGAGTCGATCATCGCCCGCGACGTCCTGCTCGCCGAGCACGTCGGCTCCCGGGTCCACATCTGCCACCTCTCCACCGCCGGCTCCGTCGAGATCGTCCGCTGGGCCAAGTCCCGCGGCATCGACGTCACCGCCGAGGTCACCCCGCACCACCTCCTCCTCACGGACGAGCTCGTACGGTCGTACAACCCGGTCTACAAGGTGAACCCGCCGCTGCGCACCGAGCGGGACGTCCTGGCGCTGCGCGAGGCGCTGGCCGACGGCACGATCGACATCGTCGCCACCGACCACGCCCCGCACCCGCACGAGGACAAGGACTGCGAGTGGGCCGCCGCCGCCATGGGCATGGTCGGCCTGGAGACCGCGCTCTCCGTCGTCCAGCAGACGATGGTGGAGACCGGGCTGCTCGACTGGGCCGGCGTCGCCGACCGGATGTCCGTCAAGCCGGCCGCCATCGGGCGGGCCACCGGGCACGGCCGCCCCGTCTCGGCAGGTGAGCCCGCCAACCTGACGCTGGTGGATCCGGCTTACCGTGGTGTCGTGGACCCCGCCGACTTCGCCTCCCGCAGCCGCAACACCCCCTACGAGGGCCGCGAGCTGCCGGGGCGGGTCACCCACACGTTCCTGCGGGGCCGGGCAACGCTCGTCGACGGGAAGCTCGCGTGACACCTCTCATCCAACTGGCCGAACGCAAGTCCGCCGAGGTCACCGACTGGGCCGGCCGCATCGGCTGGGTCGTGGGACTGCTGCTGTTCGTCGTCTTCGTCTACTGGCTGATGCGCCAGGGATGGAAGTGGCGCGGCAGCCTCCAGTCCGGCCTCCCGGCCCTGCCCGAGCCGCCCGCCGAGCCCGCCGGGCCCGGTGAGGCGAAGCTCACGCTGGCCGGCCGCTACCACGGCTCGACCACCGCCGGGCAGTGGCTCGACCGGATCGTCGCCCACGGCCTGGGCGTCCGCAGCCGAGCCGAGCTCACCCTGACGGACCAGGGCGTCACGGTCGTCCGCCCCGGCGCCCAGGACTTCCTGATCCCGGCCGCCGCCCTGCGCGAGGCCCGCCTCGACAAGGGCATCGCCGGCAAGGTCCTCACCGAGGGCGGCCTGCTGGTCGTCACCTGGGAGCACGGCGACACCCTGCTCGACTCCGGCTTCCGCTCCGACCACGCGGCCGAGCACGCCGCCTGGGTCGAGGCCATCAACTCCATGAGCACCACGAACCACGCAAACACGACGGAAGGCGCACGATGACGACCTCCACCAGGGGAGCCGACAAGGTTCCCGCCGTACTCGTCCTGGAGGACGGCCGCATCTTCCGCGGCCGCGCCTACGGGGCCGTGGGGGAGACCTTCGGCGAGGCCGTGTTCTCCACCGGCATGACCGGCTACCAGGAGACCCTCACCGACCCGTCGTACCACCGCCAGGTCGTCGTGATGACCGCCCCGCACGTCGGCAACACCGGCGTGAACGACGAGGACCCCGAGTCCTCCCGCATCTGGGTCGCCGGCTACGTCGTCCGCGACCCCGCGCGCGTCTCCTCCAACTGGCGCGCCAAGCGCTCCCTCGACGAGGAGCTGCGCACGCAGGGCGTCGTCGGCATCCAGGGCATCGACACCCGCGCCCTCACCCGCCACCTGCGCGAGAGCGGCGCCATGCGCGTCGGCATCTTCTCCGGCAGCGCGCTCCCCGACGAGGGCACCATGCTCGCCGAGGTGCGGCAGCAGCCCGAGATGAAGGGCGCCGACCTCTCCGCCGAGGTCGCCACCAAGGAGACGTACGTCGTCCCCGCGATCGGTGAGAAGAAGTTCACCGTCGCCGCCGTCGACCTCGGCATCAAGGGCATGACCCCGCACCGGATGGCCGAGCGCGGCATCGAGGTCCACGTGCTGCCCGCCACCGCCACCGCCGAGGACGTCTACGCCGTCGACCCCGACGGCGTGTTCTTCTCCAACGGCCCGGGCGACCCGGCCACCGCCGACGGCCCCGTCGCCGTCATGCAGGAGGTCCTGCGCCGCAAGACCCCGCTCTTCGGCATCTGCTTCGGCAACCAGATCCTGGGCCGCTCGCTCGGCTTCGGCACGTACAAGCTGAAGTACGGCCACCGGGGCATCAACCAGCCTGTCCAGGACCGCACCACCGGCAAGGTCGAGGTCACCGCGCACAACCACGGCTTCGCCGTCGACGCGCCCCTCGACAAGGTGTCCGACACCCCCTTCGGGCGGGTCGAGGTCTCCCACGTCTGCCTGAACGACGACGTCGTCGAGGGCCTCCAGCTGCTCGACCAGCCGGCCTTCTCCGTCCAGTACCACCCCGAAGCGGCCGCCGGCCCGCACGACGCCGCGTACCTCTTCGACCGTTTCGTTTCCCTGATGGAGGCCGAGCGTGCCTAAGCGCACCGATATCCAGTCCGTCCTGGTCATCGGCTCCGGCCCGATCGTCATCGGCCAGGCCGCGGAGTTCGACTACTCCGGCACCCAGGCGTGCCGCATCCTCAAGGCCGAGGGCCTGCGGGTCATCCTGGTCAACTCCAACCCGGCCACGATCATGACCGACCCGGAGATCGCCGACGCCACCTACGTCGAGCCGATCACCCCCGAGTTCGTCGAGAAGATCATCGCCAAGGAGCGCCCCGACGCCCTCCTGCCCACCCTCGGCGGCCAGACCGCGCTCAACACCGCGATCTCCATGCACGAGCAGGGCGTCCTGGAAAAGTACGGCGTGGAGCTCATCGGCGCCAACGTCGAGGCCATCCACAAGGGCGAGGACCGCGACCTCTTCAAGGGCGTCGTCGAGGCCGTCAAGGCCAAGATCGGCTACGGCGAGTCCGCCCGCTCGGTCATCTGCCACACCATGGACGACGTCATCAAGGGCGTCGACACCCTCGGCGGCTACCCCGTCGTCGTGCGCCCCTCCTTCACCATGGGCGGCGCCGGCTCCGGCTTCGCCCACGACGAGGACGAGCTGCGCCGCATCGCCGGCCAGGGCCTCACGCTCTCCCCGACCACCGAGGTGCTCCTGGAGGAGTCCATCCTCGGCTGGAAGGAGTACGAGCTGGAGCTGATGCGCGACAAGAACGACAACGTCGTGGTCGTCTGCTCCATCGAGAACTTCGACCCGATGGGCGTCCACACCGGCGACTCCATCACCGTCGCCCCGGCGATGACCCTCACCGACCGCGAGTACCAGCGGCTGCGCGACATCGGCATCGCGATCATCCGCGAGGTCGGCGTCGACACCGGCGGCTGCAACATCCAGTTCGCGATCGACCCGGTCGACGGCCGGATCATCGTCATCGAGATGAACCCGCGCGTCTCCCGCTCCTCCGCGCTCGCCTCCAAGGCCACCGGCTTCCCGATCGCCAAGATCGCCGCCCGGCTCGCCGTCGGCTACACGCTGGACGAGATCCCCAACGACATCACCGAGAAGACGCCGGCCTCCTTCGAGCCGACCCTCGACTACGTCGTCGTCAAGGCCCCGCGCTTCGCCTTCGAGAAGTTCCCCTCCGCCGACTCCACGCTGACCACGACCATGAAGTCGGTCGGCGAGGCCATGGCGATCGGCCGCAACTTCACCGAGGCCCTCCAGAAGGCCCTGCGCTCCCTGGAGAAGAAGGGCTCGCAGTTCGCCTTCACCGGCGAGACCGGCGACAAGGCCGAGCTGCTCCGCGAGGCGGTCCGCCCCACCGACGGGCGCATCAACACCGTCATGCGGGCCATCCGCGCGGGCGCCACCCCCGAGGAGGTCTTCGAGGCCACCAAGATCGACCCCTGGTTCGTCGACCAGCTCTTCCTCATCAAGGAGATCGCCGACGAGCTGGCCGCCGCCGAGAAGCTGGAGCCCGAGCTCCTCGCCGAGGCCAAGCGCCACGGCTTCTCCGACGCCCAGATCGCCGAGATCCGCGGCCTGCGCGAGGACGTCGTCCGCGAGGTCCGGCACGCCCTCGGCGTCCGCCCGGTCTACAAGACGGTCGACACCTGCGCCGCCGAGTTCGCCGCCAAGACCCCGTACTTCTACTCCTCGTACGACGAGGAGACCGAGGTCGCGCCCCGCGAGAAGCCCGCGGTCATCATCCTGGGCTCCGGCCCGAACCGCATCGGCCAGGGCATCGAGTTCGACTACTCCTGCGTCCACGCCTCCTTCGCGCTCAGCGACGCGGGCTACGAGACCGTGATGGTCAACTGCAACCCCGAGACCGTCTCGACGGACTACGACACCTCCGACCGCCTGTACTTCGAGCCGCTGACGCTCGAGGACGTGCTGGAGATCGTCCACGCCGAGTCCCTCGCGGGCCCGATCGCCGGCGTCGTCGTCCAGCTCGGCGGCCAGACCCCGCTGGGCCTCGCCCAGGCGCTCAAGGACAACGGCGTGCCGGTCGTCGGCACCTCCCCGGAGGCCATCCACGCCGCCGAGGACCGCGGCGCCTTCGGCCGGGTGCTCGCCGAGGCCGGGCTGCCCGCGCCGAAGCACGGCACCGCGACCACCTTCGCCGGGGCCAAGGCCATCGCCGACGAGATCGGCTACCCCGTCCTCGTACGCCCCTCGTACGTGCTCGGCGGCCGCGGCATGGAGATCGTCTACGACGAGACCCGCCTGGAGTCGTACATCGCGGAGTCCACCGAGATCTCCCCGACCCGCCCGGTGCTGGTCGACCGCTTCCTCGACGACGCCATCGAGATCGACGTCGACGCGCTCTACGACGGCGAGGAGCTCTACCTCGGCGGCGTCATGGAGCACATCGAGGAGGCCGGCATCCACTCCGGCGACTCGGCCTGCGCCCTGCCCCCGATCACCCTCGGCGGCTTCGACATCAAGCGCCTGCGCGCCTCCACCGAGGCCATCGCCAAGGGCGTCGGCGTGCGCGGCCTGATCAACATCCAGTTCGCCATGGCCGGCGACATCCTGTACGTCCTGGAGGCCAACCCGCGCGCCTCCCGCACGGTCCCCTTCACCTCGAAGGCGACCGCCGTGCCGCTCGCGAAGGCCGCCGCCCGCATCTCGCTCGGCGCCACCATCGCCGAGCTGCGCGCCGAGGGCCTGCTGCCGAAGACCGGCGACGGCGGCACCCTGCCGCTCGACGCGCCGATCTCCGTCAAGGAGGCCGTCATGCCGTGGTCGCGCTTCCGCGACATCCACGGCCGCGGCGTGGACACCGTCCTCGGCCCGGAGATGCGCTCCACCGGCGAGGTCATGGGCATCGACAACGTCTTCGGCACGGCGTACGCCAAGTCGCAGGCCGGCGCCTACGGCCCGCTGCCCACCAAGGGCCGTGCGTTCATCTCCGTCGCCAACCGCGACAAGCGCTCGATGATCTTCCCGGCCCGCGAGCTGGTCGCCCACGGCTTCGAGCTGATGGCCACCTCCGGTACCGCCGAGGTCCTCAAGCGCAACGGCATCAACGCGACGATCGTGCGCAAGCAGTCCGAGGGCGAGGGCCCGAACGGCGAGAAGACGATCGTCCAGCTCATCCACGACGGCCAGGTCGACCTGATCGTCAACACCCCGTACGGCACCGGTGGCCGCCTCGACGGCTACGAGATCCGCACGGCGGCGGTGGCCCGCTCCGTCCCCTGCCTGACCACGGTCCAGGCGCTGGCGGCGGCGGTCCAGGGCATCGACGCCCTCAACCACGGCGACGTGGGCGTCCGCTCGCTCCAGGAGCACGCGGAGCACCTGACCGCGGCCCGCGACTAGCAGCCCGAGAGAAGCAGGGGGGACACCGGCACACACCGCGGTGTCCCCCTCTTCATGAGCGCACGAGGGATATTTCGGACGATGTACAAGCTCTTCTTCAACCTGATCTTCAAGCGGATGGACCCCGAGAAGGCCCACTACCTGGCCTTCCGCTGGATCCGGCTCGCCGCGCGCGTCCCGGTCCTGTGCACCTTCGTCGCGGCCGTCCTCGCCCCCCGCCACAAGGCGCTGCGCACCGAGGCCCTGGGCCTGCGGATGCACGGCCCCTTCGGCCTCGCCGCCGGCTTCGACAAGAACGCCGTCGCCATCGACGGCATGGCGATGCTCGGCTTCGACCACGTCGAGATCGGCACCGTCACCGGCGAGGCCCAGCCCGGCAACCCCAAGAAGCGCCTCTTCCGGCTGGTCCCGGACCGCGCCCTGATCAACCGCATGGGCTTCAACAACGAGGGCTCGGCCGCCGTCGCCGCCCGCCTCGCCGCCCGCAACCCGGTCTTCCGGACCGTCGTCGGCGTCAACATCGGCAAGACCAAGGTCGTGCCCGAGGCCGAGGCCGCCGCCGACTACGTGAAGTCCACCGAGCGGCTCGCCCGGCACGCCGACTACCTCGTCGTCAACGTCTCCTCGCCCAACACCCCGGGCCTGCGCAACCTCCAGGCCACCGAGTCGCTGCGCCCGCTGCTGACCGCCGTTCGCGAGGCCGCCGACCGCGCCGTCACCGACCGCCGCGTCCCGCTCCTGGTCAAGATCGCCCCCGACCTCGCCGACGAGGACGTGGACGCCGTCGCCGACCTGGCCCTGGAGCTCGGCCTGGACGGCATCATCGCCACCAACACCACCATCGCCCGCGAGGGCCTGGGCCTCGCCTCCGACCCGGCGCTGATCGCGGAGACCGGCGGCCTGTCCGGCGCCCCGGTCAAGGCGCGCTCCCTGGAGGTCCTGAGCCGCCTGTACGCGCGCGTCGGCGACCGGCTCGTCCTGATCGGCGTCGGCGGCATCGAGAACGCCGACGACGCCTGGCAGCGGATCCTCGCGGGCGCCACCCTGATCCAGGGCTACAGCGCCTTCATCTACGAGGGCCCGTTCTACGCCCGCGCGATCCACCAGGGCCTCGCCGCGCGCCTGGCCGCCTCCCCGTACGCCACCCTCGCCGAGGCCGTCGGCGCCGCCCACCGAAAGGCCGAGAAGTGACCCCGACCCAGGAGAACCTCGCGCCGTTCGGCGCCCGCCTGCGCGCCGCCATGGACGAGCGCGGCCCGCTGTGCGTCGGCATCGACCCGCACGCCGCCCTGCTGAGCTCCTGGGGCCTCGCCGACGACATCGCGGGCCTGGAGCGCTTCACGTACACCGTCGTGGAGGCCCTGGCCGGCACCGTGGCCGTCTTCAAGCCCCAGGCCGCCTTCTTCGAGCGCTTCGGCTCGAAGGGCGTCGCCGTCCTGGAGCGCGCCGTCGCCGATCTGCGGGCGGCCGGCGGCCTGGTCGTCATGGACGCCAAGCGCGGCGACATCGGCTCCACCATGGGCGCCTACGCGGAGGCGTTCCTGCGCAAGGACGCCCCGCTGTTCTCCGACGCGCTCACGGTCTCCCCGTACCTCGGCTACGGCTCCCTGAAGCCGGCCGTCGACCTGGCCCGCGAGTCCGGCGCCGGCCTCTTCGTGCTCGCCCTCACCTCCAACCCGGAGGGCGCCGAGGTCCAGCGCGCGGTGCGCGAGGACGGCCGGACGGTCGGCGCGACGATGCTGGCCCACCTGGCCGCGGAGAACGCGGGGGAGACCCCCATGGGCTCCTTCGGCGCGGTCGTCGGCGCCACCCTCGGCGACCTGTCCGCCTTCGACCTGGACATCGACGGGCCGCTGCTCGCGCCGAACCGCACGCCGAGGAAGGGCAGTCCGAGGAGCACGAGCCCGGTGGCCGTGGCGACGGCGAAGAGCGGCGCCCTGCGCATCACCAGCGCGG